>CAKZZK010000253.1 GCA_937885235.1 uncultured Treponema sp. | reverse complement strand
GCTCTTCCGATCTGTCTTGTGGTAGATGGCACAGGACTTGTCAGTGCGCTCTATTTCCACCTCGCCCGTGGAGAAGTTGCGCTGGAAATTTGTGCAGTCGTCCTGCGCATTGTAAAGACACCATTCAATGAAGGAAGTCACTATGATGTCCTTTTCCTTTGAGCTCTCGTTGGTAAGCGTGAGCATCTGGACTTCACAGTTTTCTCCGTTTGGCACAAAATACAGCACATCTGCCGCGAGTTTGTTTTTGGAAGAAGAAATCTTGGTGTAGCCAAAACCGTGCCGGCACTCATAGCTGTCCAAGAAATTGTGGATCGGCTTGTTGCCGGGATTCCAAAGCTCCCCGTCATGGGAAAGAGAACCGTCCATTATGTAGAAATAGCGGCCGTTTGAATCCAGCGGAATGTCATTGTAGCGGTAGCGGGTCAGGCGGCGGAGACGGGCATCAGTATAGAAAGCATAACCTCCCGCCGTGTTGGAAATAAGTGAAAAGAATTTTTCGTTTCCCAGATAGTTGATCCACGGATAAGGTGTCCCCGGTTTTGTGATGACATACTCCCTATTTTCGTCATCAAAATAACCAAATTTCATGAAGTGATTCCTCCTCATAGTATATGGTAGAAATGGAAAATACAATGCGAAAACGTTGTAGAATCTATTATAAGTGTAACACGGAAAAAGGCTGCTGTAAAGCAAAAAAATTGACAGGAATCAAAGGTGGAACTAAAAAAGCAATCGAAAAAAAGGCTGTACAAAAATAGTGCAAAGTGAAATACCCCGTAAAAACACTCTGGTAATTATCGCTTATCCGTGGTATACTTCTCTAAATATGATTGAATGGCAAAAATTTGTTGACCGTTTTGAACCGATGACCTGCATTATATCGGTAGAAAGGTCTGCCGACAGCGCATATGGGAAAATCCGCCTTGTTGCGGGCAATAAGGCATACATACAGTCAATAGAGGGAAACGAGAATGCTCCCAAGATGTTGACAGACAAGTTTGTCCCGAACAGCGAGTATCAGCGTTATCTTTTATGCTCCCCCTCGAATCAGATGATGAAAGCATTTGCTATTGCTCTTATACGCAGGAGTTTATGCAGAATGCTGATACAACCCAGCTTTCAGACCTTCCCCAAAAGACAACGGAAGTCGTGCTCCGTACCTGCATCAAGCTTCGCGGCAGCGGCGATTTTAAGAAGACGATGAACGAGGTCATCAGGGATATCCGCACCATCTGCGATGCAAGCTATTGCTGCATCCTGCTCATGGACTGCAGCCGCCGGAAGTGCTCCGTGCTCTGCGAAGACGTGGCTGAGCGCGGTCACTTTGTCTACAAGGAAAACTGGCTTCCCGATGACTTTTATGATATTGCCGAATCATGGGCGGACACCATAGCGGGAAGCAACTGCCTCATCGTGAAAAACAAGGACGATATGGGCGTGGTGGCGGAACGGAATCCCGCATGGTACAAGTCCCTGCTTTCCGCCAAGGTAGAAAGCCTTGTCCTTTTTCCGCTCAGGCATGGCGATGAGCTGCTCGGCTACATCTGGGCGATGGATTTTGAAGTTGAGCAGGCGGCGCGGATTAAGGAGACGCTTGAGCTGACCACCTTCTTTCTCGCTTCGGAGATTGCCAACCACCAGCTTTTTGAGCGGCTCAAGATACTCGGCTCTACGGATATACTGACGGGCGTCCTGAACCGCAATGAGATGAACAACCGCGTTGACCAGCTCTGCAAAGGCAAGGCGGTGCAGCACAAGGCGCTGGGCATTGTCTTTGCGGATTTGAACGGCTTGAAGCGCGTCAATGACAGCGACGGGCACCTTGCGGGAGATTTGCTCTTGAAGCGGGCGGCATCTTTGCTGCAGGATGTGTTTGACGGAAATGAAATCTACCGCGCCGGCGGTGATGAATTCATGGTCATGGTCTGGAATACGGATGCGGAAAAACTCGGGCACTTGGTGGAGCTCCTCAAAGAGAAAGCGAGGAGTGAGGATGATGTCTGCTTTGCCGTGGGCTACAGCTTTGAAGAGGACTGCCGCAACGTCCGTCGGGCAATGATAGCGGCTGATGGACTGATGTACGCAGACAAAAAGCGCTATTACCGGCTCTTTCCTGAGAAAAAACGCAGATAGCTACTTGTCCTGCATGTTAGTTTATGCCGTTGCTTATTTTCCACTGATTAAGGAGTGTGTTAAGGCTGATAGCGGCAGATAGTTTTGGGAGATTCGGGAAGTTATTATGGGCTGCAGAGGCTTTGTCGGCAAGAAATGTATAGCTTGCAATATTTTCATATAGGTACATAAGCAACAAAGCCCTAAAAAACGTGTGTTTTTCAGGGCTTTTTCATTTTAACAGCTATCTGTTATTTCTTCCACGGATCCTTGCGGATGACAGTCTCGTCACGCTCGTAGCCCACGGACACTATGTCCACGGGGGTCTTCGTGAAATCTTCTATATACTCAATATATGCGCGGGCATTCTTGGGCAAGTCGTTGTAGGTCTTACAGTTCTTGAGCGAGGTCTTCCAGCCGGAAAATTTCTCCAGAACGGGCTTGGCGGCATTCATCGCTTCTACGTTAGCGGGGAAATCTGTCACAATCTTGCCGTTGATGTCATAGGCAACACAGGCCTCAATCTGGTCCATGTCGTCATAGATGTCAAGGTGGGTGAGCACGAGGCCGTCAAGGCTGTTCACGCGGCAGGCATAGCGGAGTGCCACTAAGTCAAGATAGCCGCAGCGGCGGGCACGTCCCGTCGTCACACCGTATTCACGTCCCCTGTCGCGCACATACTGGCACAGCTCGCCCTCGCTCGTGTCGTTAAACTCGGATGGCATGGGACCGTTGCCCACGCGCGTTTCGTAAGCCTTGAATACGCCAAGAATTTTATCCAAATCGTGGGGACCGATGCCACAGCCCGTCGCCGCTCCCGCAGCGCAGGAAGCACCAGACGACACATACGGATAGGTGCCGCTGTCTATATCGAGCATAGCGCCCTGTGCACCTTCAAAGAGAATGTCGTCACTGCGGAATTCCCACATCTTTGCCGTCAGATCAACACGCATGGAAAGGAGGCGGTCCTTGTAGGTATCAAGGTACGCCTTGTCCTCGCCGTCATATTCAGCCATTTTTTCCTTCCAGTCAAGATCGGCAAGACGCAGACCATCCCGCTGGGCTTTCTCGCTGTAGCCAATGCCGATGCCGCGCCCCGTCGTACCGATGGGACGCTTGCGGGAAGCATCGCGGTCTTTGTCCATCTGGCGGTAGCGGGGCAGGATGATGTGCGCACGGTCAGAGATAAACACGCGACCTTCCCAGTTAATGCCGTTTTCCTTGAGCATGGCAAGCTCGTTGAAGAGCGCCTCTGGGTCAATCACCATGCCTGCGCCGAGGAAGACCTGCTTCTCGGGGTACAGGATGCCGCTTGGCACCTGATGCAGCGCAAACTGCTTGCCGTCAACCACAATCGTGTGCCCCGCGTTGGGACCACCTGCGTAGCGCACTACGTACTTTGCTTTCTCCGCAAGGTAGTCAACTATCTTGCCCTTACCTTCATCGCCCCACTGGGCGCCAATGATGACAACTTTCATGCCATATCCCCCTATGACCGGATTGATGTATTTTTAACAACAACGTCATGAGCGCTGCTTTCCTGTATGGTAACAGTGGAAACCAGCGTAATTTTTGCTTTTTCCTGCAACTCTGGAATGGAGAGCGCACCGCAGTTGCACATTGTGTGGATGACCTTGCTCGTGGTGGTGGCAACGTTGTCGTGCAAGTGGCCTGCGTAGGGCACATAGGAGTCAACTCCTTCTTCAAATTCCATGCCCTTCTTGCCGCCAAGGTCATAGCGCTGCCAGTTGCGGGCGCGATTGGAACCTTCGCCCCAGTATTCCTTCACATAGTTGCCGTTTACGATGAGCTTGTTGCTCGGGCTTTCGTCAAAGCGGGCAAAATAGCGTCCAAGCATGACGAAGTCCGCGCCCATAGCAAGCGCAAGAGTGATGTGATAGTCGTACACAATGCCGCCGTCTGAGCAAATAGGCACATAGATGCCTGTCTTCTGGTAATACTCATCGCGAGCCTTTGCCACTTCGATGGTCGCCGTCGCCTGTCCGCGTCCAATGCCCTTCTGCTCACGGGTGATACAGATGGAACCACCGCCTATGCCTATCTTCACAAAGTCTGCCCCGTTTTCCGCGAGGAACATAAAGCCATCGCGGTCCACCACGTTGCCAGCGCCAACCTTGACGTTTTTTCCGAAATTATCGTGAATGTCGTGCAGGGCACGAGCCTGCCATTCGGAATAGCCCTCGGAGGAGTCCAAGGTCATCACGTCTACTCCCGCATTGAGCAGGGCGGGCACACGCTGCATGTAGTCGCGGGTATTGATGCCTGCGCCTACGATATAGCGGTGCTTTTCATCAAGCAGTTCGTTTGGATAGGAAATGTGGTTGTCGAAATCCTTGCGGAATACGAGGGATATCAAATGCCCCTCTTTGTCTATGACGGGCAGCTGGTTTACCTTGTGCGCCCAGATTAAATCGTTTGCGTCTGTTAAAGAAATGCCGTCTTCGCCTGTGATGAGGTCTTTGAAAGGGGTCATATAGTCCCGCACGCGGGAGTTCGCGGGCACATGGTCGAGCCGGAAATCGCGCTCGGTGATGATTCCCTCAAGCTTGCCATGCGCATCGCCGTTATCGGTGACGGCTATGGTGCTGTGTCCTGTTTTTGCGATGAGGGCAACGACTTCTTCCAATGTCTGGTCAGGGCGGATGTTGGAATCAGAAGTGACAAAGCC
The DNA here is from genome assembly GCA_937885235.1 of uncultured Treponema sp. Lineage (GTDB taxonomy): Bacteria > Spirochaetota > Spirochaetia > Treponematales > Treponemataceae > Treponema_D. The sequence goes on along the minus strand of CAKZZK010000253.1, from coordinate 6,084 downwards.
TGCTTTGTATGCCTTGACCCGCGCGACCATTGCCGCCTGGTTTTCTATCGTCTGCGAACCATAGATAAAGCTGATGCCTCCCTCTTTCGCAAGTGCAATCGCCATCTTGTCATCGGAGACGGACTGCATGACGGCGCTCGTCATGGGGATGTTCATGTACAGGGGAGATTCTTTCCCTGCCTTCTTGTTAAAACGTACCACCGGTGTGCGCAGAGACACGTGCTCAGGAATGCAGTCAGCAGAGGTATAGCCGGGAATCAGCAGGTACTCGCCGAACGTATGCGATGGTTCATCATAATAGAATGCCATAGTGTCCTCTCAGCAAAATGTAAATTTATACAGTTAGTATACAGAAAATAGCTATTTAGTGCAAGGGAAAGACAAGGGGCAGGGGTAATGAAAATCCTTTTTGCAAGCTTATCTTGCTTGTTCTGTGCCTTTGGATACCGTACCAAATTCATAGGCACGGCATCTAAAGGCACTTAATAGTTGCTATTTATTCTTGATATATTCTGCAACTTGCCGCTCAATTTCTTTTTGTACATCACGGATGCCTGCGCTTTCAAGGGCATCGTGAAGAGCTTTAATTGATTTATCAACATCATCTACAAGTCCACTTACCAGCGGTTCATAGTAGTTGCCCATAGCTGCCTCTACAGCGGCAAACTGTGTTGCCACTTTACTGGAATCGAAATTAAAACCGTCATAAAGTGTAGCTGGCATAACGTGATCTTTCCATGCCTCCTGCATGGCATCCACTTTGTCGTCAAGCGGTGTACGGTTTTCAATGAATTCTTTGCGTATAAGGTTCTGGTTTTTCCACCCCCAGTTACAATTTGCGTCTACGCCGAAGCCACTTTCATCAATGACCTTGTACTGGTCATCACCTACCGCCTCCCAGTGTTTTCCCTCAATACCATAAGTGGTCAGATCCTGTAACTGTTTGTTTGTATACAGTTCGTTAAGCACCATCATTGCACGTTCTTTTTGCTTGCTTGCTACGTTAATTGCCATGCCATTGTTGATATAGGCATTGATCGCTTTGGGATTTGCACTGTTAGGGTCGCAGATGGTTACTTTCCATTCGGGGTGTTCGGTATTTGCTTCTTTTGCAAAACGTGCGCAGGAACCAAGGTTCCACACCATTACCGCGGTCCTGCCAGAAAGCAATCCGGCCTGCCGTTCGTCATTTGTATTTAGTATATCTGACGACCATGCTCCCATATCAGCAAGGTGTTTCATCTGCATACAGTATTCTCTGAAGCCATTCCAGTCAACTGTATAAACGAGTTCGGGGTTATTTGCATCAAGCGTGTGGTGCAGGAATAGTTCTCCGCTGTGTGGAGCGCCCGCAGTATCAGAAAGTCCCTGAGCTTGAAAATACTGGTACCAAGGTCCACCCTGACTTGCATATTGCCCGTTCTTAGCGCATGCTTCATAAAAATGCAGCATATCCGTATAGGTTGTTATATCCGTAAAACCGTACTTCTCCATCAAATCACCGCGCACGGCTGCAACATCATTTTTAAATTCCATATTATATTGAGGAACCATATAAATTTTGCCTTCAATCTTAGCCTGTTCCCAACCAATCTTTGGTACAGTTTCCCAGATACCAGGTGCATATTTTTTAATAAAATCTTCTGTAAGCTCCTGAAAACCGCCAAGGGATACAGTCTGCTCATAATGGCACCAGCTAGAAGCGGTAAAAATTAAGTCAAAGTCTTCCATGGAGGAAAAAAGAAGTGAATATTTTGTGGCATGTTCACCCCATGAAAGAAAATCAACCTTGAGCGAACAGTTAAGCTTTTCTTCCAGAATCCTGTTAATTTGTGCATACACATCATCAAAATCAGCCGTTTTTTGGCCAATAAGGTACATCGTAATATCCTGATGCTTTGACACGTCAATACCGTTATAGGTCTTGCCAGAGATAGTCTTATTGCCCCCTGAGACAGCGTCTTTCTTGCTACAACCGGTAAATACTGCGGAAAAAAGCCCAAGACCGGCTGCCATACAGGTGACAATCTTCATTGTTTTCACAATTTGTTTCATTTTGTCCTCCAAAATTTATATATATAGTTATTATAGGTATCTCAAAAATTAAAACTTTTGAAATTTCCTATAAATTATCCCTTTACAGCTCCGATGGTAATTCCCTGTACAAAGTATTTCTGTACAATTGGATATGCTAGCACTATCGGTCCCGTTACTACTACTGTCAGAGCCATCTTTAAGGTCTGTGTCGGCAGAGCTATGTTTGCGGCAACTGAACTTGCGCCACTGTTCTGTAAAGCCTTCTTATACCCTTCGATATTGTTTATCTGCTGATATAAGAAGTATTGTAATGGATATTTATCTGCTGACTTCAAATACAGCATGGCATTATACCAGTCGTTCCAATAGGCAAGCGCAATAAACAATCCGACTGTTGCAAGTGCAGGCTTGATGAGCGGCAGAATGATTTGCACGAGTGTTCCTGTTACTCCGCATCCATCGATTTTTGCAGCTTCGATGAGGGAGTCGGGAATAGCAGAAATATAGCTTTTCATGACGAGCAAATTATATACGCTAAAAAGCAGTGGTAAAAGAAGTGCAAGATAGCTGTCTTTTAAATTTAATGTCCGTGTCATGAGCAAATAGTATGGAACAAGTCCGCCACTAAAAAGCGTTGTAAAATAAAAGAAAAACGAAAACTGATTCCTCCATTTAAAATCCTTGCGCGATAATACATAGGCTGTCGTTGTCTGTAGGGCAAGACCTAGAAATGTACCTGCAAGAGTAAGCAGTATAGTTATCAGATAAGCTCGAACTACAACGGCGGGGTGGGCAAATATTGTCTTATATGATTCCACACTGAAATTCTGCGGAATCAGTCGGAAGCCGTTTTGTATAACAGCAGATTCCGATGAAAAAGAACCTGATACGACCATCAAAAAGGGAAGGAAACATAACAGTGCAACTAAGAGGCAGAATCCTTTTGCCAATACGTCTAGAATGACCAAATCACAACTTTGTCTTATTTTCATAGTAGTCATATTTTTTCTCCAGTGAATTAGAATAAGGCATAACTCGCTTCATAGTGGCGAACAATTTTGTTTACTGCTACAATTGTAATGAAGCAAAGCACGGACTGATAAAGTCCTATAGCTGCGGACATACCAAAGTCATTGCTGCTGATGAGTGCGCGAAATGTAAGCGTATCTATAACATCGGTATAATTGTACAGGAGCCCGTTTGAACCTACGAGATTGTAAAACATATCGAAATTGCCCTTGAATATTCCCCCTACACTAAGCAGAATAAGAATTACCATCGTAGGTCGTATCATAGGTATAGTTACATGGAAAATGCGTTGAAATACATTTGCACCGTCAATTGTGGCAGCTTCATAAATAGAAGTATCTATGCCCATTATACTTGCAAGATAAAGCACGGAGCCATAGCCTACATTTTTCCAGAAATTAAAAAAAAGCAATATGAAAGGCCAGTATTTTCCCTTAGTATAAAATGAAATCTTTGTACCGCCCATCATTGTTACAAAGTTGTTAATAAATCCGTAGTCATAACTCAGGATATTAAAGGCAATTATGCCTACCACAACCCATGAGATAAAATAGGGTAGAAACATGACAGACTGCGTTACCTTGCGGAAGAGATTACCCTTTATTTCTGTAAGGAATATTGCCACTGCAATCTGCATGATGGTATTTACCACGATGAATATAAGATTGTATAGTACGGTATTTCTAGTTACCAGCCCTGCCTGTCCAGATTTAAAAAAGAATTTAAAATTTTCGAATCCGTTCCAAGGACTTCCCCAGATGCCACCCGCATAGTTATATTTTTTAAATGCCATAATTATTCCTGTCATAGGGTAATAGGCAAAGAGCAGTGTGTAAATCACTGCTGGGAGCAATAGGATAAGAAACATCCTGTTTTTTGCCACATCTTTCCAAAAATTATTCTTATAAACGTTTTTTATCATATAATTCCTCCGTGTTAGTTATTCTTTATAGTTAATTTATAGGGAACTATCATTCGTTTCTGAAGCTTCTGCCCCTGAAGCAGACTCACTATTGCATTTCCTGCCTTTCTTCCAAGTTCATCGCTGTCAATAAATAAAAATCCGCGCAGACGTTCTTCTTGTTCCATCCATGGAGCACCATAAAAAGAAATCACTGGTAGTTGAAAATAATTTCTGTGTTTTAACCATGAAATAACATGATAGCAGATAGCATCGTCCATACAAACAATGCCGTCTATGTTTTTCTCAATAAGGGGAGCTAAGGCTTGTGCCACCCAGTCATCTGAATCTGTCCATACATTCCAGATCACTATTCCGTCTTCACCAAAAACTTCTTTAAAACCTTCGTATCGCTGTCTGTTCACCAAGTAACTTTCTCCTCCGCCAAGCAAGACAGGTCTCTTCACCCCCTGTTGCAGAAACCAACGGGCAAGTTCATAGCTGCCTATTCTGTGATCTGCATCTATTTGATATAACTTTCTGTCCGTACTTGTCCCGATGACAACAAAGGGAATGCTTTCTTTTTTGAGAAGTTTTATAATTTTGTCATCCTTTACAATCCTTGTGAGGATAACACCGTCAACTTTCCGATTTCTGATAACTCGTTCCAAAGAGCTTATATCATCTCCATAGTCAATAACAGCAAGCGCATCATAGCCATCATGTACGATTGACTTTGCAATGCCAACAAGACATCGTTGTGAAAAAATATTATCCGTAATGCCTGAAAGGACAACGGCTATGTTATATGTCTTCCCTTCAGCAAGGCTTCGTGCTATAGAATTCGGGCTGTAATTGTTTTCTTGTACCCATTCTTGAATTTTTCGGCGTGTTTCTTCGCTTACTCTACCTCTTCCACTTAAAGCGCGAGAAACAGTTGATTTTGTAATGCCTAATTCTGTAGCCGCATCGACTAAAGTTTTCACACAAATATCCTTATTTTTAAGTTGTTTTTCTTGAACAACCGGTTGCTCAATATATAAAGTGTAACACTGATTTTGTCAGCTGTCAACTCGAATTTGCAAAAAGTTCTGTAATTTTATATACTAAAGAGGAAAAAGGAGGAAATACTATGCCCTCAAATGATTTTAAATCCCACTATATCCGCGTGGCGGGCGTGATTGCGCTTGCGGGGAATGCGCTGCTTGCCGCAATAAAAATCCTCTTTGCAAGCCTATCTCATTCCCTCGCCATCATGGGTGACGGCATAGACTCGTCTACTGATGTGCTCATTGCCATCGTGACGCTCGTCATCAGCGGCATCATAGCAAGGCCGAGCGACAAGGGGCATCCCTGGGGGCACGGAAGGGCGGAAAGCACGGCGACACTGGTGCTTTCTTTCATCATTTTTTACGCCGGCGCCCAGCTCATCTTGCAATCATTGACAAATATCGTGCGGGGAGAGGCAGGCGGGCAGATTTCTGGGCTTGCGGTGGTGGCTGCGCTCATCTCCATAGCGGGCAAGGTGCTGCTTGCCGCACTGGAACAGCACTACGGCAAGATTGCGGACAGCGAGATGGTAAAGGCAAACGCGCAGAACATGAAGAGCGACATCATCCTGTCTGCGGGTGTGCTTGTGGGACTGGCTGCGGCGGAATTCTTCCATAAACCTATACTCGATCCTATTGTTGCCTCGCTCGTGGGCTGCTGGGTCATAAAGAACGCCATAGAGATTTTCAAACAGGTTACGCTGGAGCTTATGGATGGAAACACGGACAATTCGCTTTACAAGAAGCTTTTTGCCGCCGCTTATTCTGTGCCCGGCGTGACTAACCCGCATCGCGCGCGCATCCGCAAAATGGCATCACTCTTTGATATTGATTTAGATATTGAAGTTGACCCGCAGATGACCGTCTACGATGCTCACGAGCTGACGGAGCAGGTTGAAGAAGCTGTGCGCCGCGAGATTCCCGATGTATACGACATCGTCGTGCATGTAGAACCCGCGGGCAGTGACAATCATCAGCGGCAGGAAGAATACGGGCTCAGGCCGGAGAATATGTAGTATCTACTGAAAAAGAATCTAAAATCATACAGACAAAGAAAATAAGAGCAAA
>CAKZZK010000252.1 GCA_937885235.1 uncultured Treponema sp. | reverse complement strand
TTCGTCTGTTTTCCAATGGGTTTATCCCTTGTAGCGACTTTTGAAACTGGCTCCACGGTCTGAAAAAGGAGGTTTAGGTGTGCATTTGGCTTTTAAGGTGAGGTTTGCGTTTCCTGTTGATCCAAAGACAAACGATGAAAACGCAGAATCATTTTTACCGACTGTTGCCGGCAAGAAATGCTTTATTCCGTTTTTAATCGGGCAGAATGATTCTTTTTCCGATTCGATGGATTTTGGCTCCGATGATGAGAAAGCGTTTGCAATGGCTATTATGTCTTCTGCAAAATGCCGTATCTTGATAGGAAAGAATATAATTCCTGTTATTGAAGCTGCCTATTTTGAAGGAACTGGCGACCAAAATTATCAAATTCCTTTTTTTGATTATGGTGGGGAAAATTGTCTTGAAATTCCGTTTACTGCGCTATTAGCGAAAGGGCTCTACAAGTTTGACAGAATTGTGGTGGTGAAGGGATAAGCCCTCCGAGGCTGGAAAGCCTAGCACAGAGGGTGGCGGGCTACAGTGTTTTTCTTTACCTCGCTCCTGAGTTCAATGCTTCTGCTAATGGCTCCGGTAATCCTGTAGGGTGTGCGTGGGGAGTAGGGCGTTGTTTGAGAACTGGTCAAAGGCTGAAAGAATGTTGCGCATTCGGAGGATTGCGCCACTTTTTGTATATAAATCGCAAATAGGCGCACGTAAAAATCTATCTGCAGCAAAGCTTTTCCAAGCAGTCCTTCTTCCCCTCATAAGTCCAGAATTCATCGACCTCTAGGGACCCGTAATGCCGCTTCTTGGGCACGTGGTTGTATCTAATCGTAATCTTGCACAATTTTTAGAGAAGCTATTTGGAAGCACAGTATGCGGCGGATTGCGCGCTTGCCCCTGTCATAGCTCCGCCTCAGCCTTGAAGTTATACACGGGCTTCAAGATGCCGGTCAGTTTCACGCTTGGCTCGATGGCTTCGGTGATTTCCTCTATGCTGCGGTAGGCGAAGGGGGCTTCATCGAGCGTCCCCTTTGAGATGCACGAGGAATAGATGCCCTTCATTGCGCTCTTGAACGCGCTCACTGTGAACTGCGACTTTACATCGCCGCGCTTTAGGACCCGTCCGGCACCGTGGGGAGCGGAATAGTTCCACTCCGCGTTGCCTTTTCCCTTCCCAAGGATGATTCCGTCCCGCATATTGATGGGGATGATGAGCGCCTCGTCTTTCTGTGCAGAAATCGCGCCCTTCCTGAGCATGGGCACGTCGCCGCGGAAATCAACATAGTTGTGGATGCAAGAAATCGCTTCGTCAAGCTTCCACTTCATCGCTTTTGCAAGCTCGTCGATGATGGCAAGCCGGTTCAGCGCCGCAAAATCCTGTACGGCGGCAAGGTCTGCAAGATATGCTGCCATGAGATTTCCTTCTATATAAATAAGCTCGTATGGGACATCCTCGCCCCGTGCTTTCAGCGCGCGCCGCCCTTCGTTCAGATAGAATTCGGCGACTTCTTTTCCCAGATGGCGGCTTCCGGAATGGACGGTGACATAATAGTCCCCCGCCTCGTCCCTGTCGATTTCGATGAAGTGGTTCCCGCCACCGAGTGTGCCGAGGCTGAGGAGCGCTTTTTCCTTGTAAACGTGGGCGGCGCATTCCAGACGCGAAAAATCGAAGCTGTCAGAAAAACGGTGGGCAGTTTTCCGCGCGTCAAAGCCTGACGGCACTTTGTCGCGAATGGCGCTGTCGAGTTTCTGGAATTCCATTCCCCGATGCTTTGTAATCCGCGCCATGCTCATGCCGCAGCCTATGTCAATCCCCACAAGGTAGGGCAGGATGCGCTTTTCCACCGTCATCGTAAGCCCGATGGGGGCGACTTTTCCCGGGTGCACGTCCGGCATTACGCGGATGCACGAGCCCTGAGACACTTCGTTATCACAGATTGCTTTCACCTGTGCCAGCGCATACTGTTCAGCCGTCTTGCTGAACACGAGCGCCGAAGAATATTTTCCCGTAATAATTTCCATAAAAATCCTTCAAAATTTTTGGAAACAACGGAACTGTTGATCCAATGGGAAAGCATAATGCGCTTAGGAAAAAGATGCAAGGGGGGATTTTTATAGCTAAGCAACCCCCAAAAATCCGGTTGATTTCTGTATTATAATGGAATACAATAAAAGAAATCTCTTTTATGGAGCAATGATATGACATTTTCAGAGGCTATGCGGCAAAGCGCGGAGGAAGGCATTGTCCTCCTGCGGAATGAAAAGGCCACCCTGCCCCTTAGCGCAGAAGATACTGTCGCTGTTTTCGGACGAATGCAGTTCGACTATTACAGGAGCGGCACCGGTTCAGGAGGCTCCGTCCATGTCCCCTACATTACGAACATAACGGATGAACTGCTTGCGCTTTCCCGCGAGAAAGATATGCCCAAGGTGGACGAAGAGCTTTCTGCCACCTATAGGGAATGGCTTAAAGATAAGCCCTTTGACAACGGCGGCGGCGCATGGGCTGCGGAACCGTTCTGCCAGCAGGATATGGAAATTTCCTCCGCATTGGCGGAAAAAGCCGCGGGCCATGATTCAAAGGCAATCTACGTCATCGGACGCAATGCAGGCGAAGACAAAGACTATGTGGACGAAGAAGGCAGCTGGAGGCTTACTGAAAAGGAGCGGCAGAATCTCAAGACAATATGCGCGGTATTTGACAAGGTTGCCGTGCTCTTCAACACATCAGGCATCATGGATATGAGCTGGCTGGATGATGAAGATTTTCAAGGGCACATCACGGCTGCAGCCTGTGTCTGGGAAGGCGGACAGGAGGGAGGCCGTGCGGTGGCAAATATGCTCACCGGCAAGGCAGTTCCCTCTGGCAAGCTGACAGACACCATAGCCCGCTCTATAGACGACTATCCCTCTACGGCAAACTTTGGGGATCAAAAGCGTAACATATATATAGAAGATATTTATGTAGGTTACCGCTATTTCCTCACCTTTGCAAAAGACAGGATTCTCTTTCCCTTCGGTTACGGACTTTCATACACCACGTTTGCCGTTGACAAGGTGTCGGCTACCAGCAATGGAGGAACGATTTCTGTTTCTGCCACGGTGACGAATACTGGCAGCAGTTTCAGCGGCAAAGAAACGGTGCAAGTATACTGCACCGCACCACAGGGCAGGCTTGGCAAGCCGGACCGTGTCCTTGCAGGCTTTGCAAAGACAGCGGCGCTCCGTCCAGGAGAAAGCGAAAAAGTGACCGTCACCTTCCCAGTTGCAAGCCTCGCGTCCTATGATGACAGCGGCGCAACCGGCAATGCCTACTGCTATGTGCTTGAAGCTGGCGATTACCGTTTTGCAGTGGGGACGGACTCCCTCTCGGCAAGCCCCGTTGAAATTGACGGCAAGCCCTGCCTTCATCTGGACAATATCCGTGTAGTGGAAAAACTCAGGCAGTGTGCGGCACCCGTGGAAACGTTCAAGCGGCTGAAGCCTCAGCAGAAAGAAAACTCGTATGAAAAAGCCTATGAGGATGTTCCCCTCCGCAAGGTGGACATGGCTCAGCGCATCAAGGAAAACCTGCCACCCACGCTCAGCTACACGGGAAACAAGGGAATCAGCTTTGACGATCTCAAAAAAGATATCTCAAAGCTTGACGCTTTTGTCGCCCAGCTTAGCGTAGCAGAACTTGCAGCAATGGTCCGTGGCGAAGGCATGATGAGCCATAAAGTCACCGAAGGCATAGCCGCAGCGTATGGCGGCATCACCGATGCGCTCCACAGCTACGGCATTCCCTGCGCAGGCTGTTCCGACGGTCCGTCAGGCATCAGGCTCGATACGGGAAAAGAAGCAAACCTTGTGCCCATAGGCACGCAGCTTGCCTGTACGTGGAATGTAAAGCTCATAGGAGAGCTGTACACCTTTGTGGGGCAGGACCTTGCCAGCCACAAGATAGACGCGCTGCTCGGTCCCGGCATGAACATACACCGCAATCCGCTCAACGGACGCAATTTTGAATACTTTTCCGAAGACCCCTTGCTCAGCGGCAAGATGGCAGCTGCGGAAGTTGCGGCAATGCAGAAAGGCGGGGCTGACGGCACCATCAAGCACTTCGCTCTCAACAGTCAGGAAGCAGGCAGACGCAGCTGCAATGCCGTCGTTTCGGAACGCGCCATACGCGAAATCTATCTGAAGGGTTTTGAGATTGCCGTCAGAGAAGGCGGTGCAAACTCGCTCATGACGTCCTATAATCCCATCAACGGGTATCAGGCTGCCTCCAATTACGACATTGTGAACATCATCCTGCACAAGGAATGGGGATTTGACGGGCTTGTGATGACGGACTGGTGGGCAGATATGAACGACTGCGTGGCGGGAGGCAAGGCTTCGGTGCGCAACACGGCTGCAATGGTTCGCGCGCGGAACAACGTCTACATGGTGGTGGACAACGACGGTGCGGAGACAAACCTGTACAAGGACAACACCGAAGCCGCTATCAAGGACGGTTCGCTTTCGCTTGGAGAGCTGCAGCTCTGCGCAAAGGACATCATCAAGTTCCTGCTCTGGGCACCGGTTTCCAAACGTCCCCTGCGCGCGCTCAAGGAATTCCTCTCGTTCACGCCCGTGTTGAAAGCTGCCCCCGCAGGAAAGAAGCTTGTGGCTGATGGTGAAAAGTTCCTCTGTGCAGACGGCGAAAGCGTCATCCTCCAAGTGGAAAAGGATACCATGTATGACATAAACGGCTGTTATGTAAAGGGTGGAGATACGCTTTCCCAGTCTGTATGCAACATCCTCATAGATGGCAGTCCTGCGGCCTCTTTTGAATGCCGCAGCACGGCAGGCCGTGAATCTTTCGTAAATGCCGCACAGGTGCATCTGGCTCCCGGTTTCTATGAACTGACCCTCGTCCACACAAAGCCAGGCATCGAGGTGAAATTCGTTGCCGTCACTTCCGAGCACCTAAGCCCTGTCGCTTCAGGACATTTTGAATAAACAATGGGCTTAAAAAAGGGCTGTCCTCACAGCGGGGACAGCCTTTTTTTGTCTTTGTTCCTACCGGACTTTGAAGAAGACTCCTATCATAGCTACGGTGATGAGCAGCTGTACAATGACGAATTTAACAAGCACCTGCGTAGGAGACCAGCCGTGATTTTTGCGGTAGTGGTCGTGCAGGGGAAAGCGGACGGTGGTAAAGATATTTATATGAAAAAAACGCTTTAATGCAACTTTCAGCAGTCCCACCCCGCCATTGATAAATATGATTGAAGATGTGGCAAGGAAAATAAAGGGATTTCCGCTGACAAGGACACAGACGCCTATGTAAAAGCCCAGAGCACGGGAACCTGCATCCCCCATGAGCACCTTGCTGGGAAAGGCATTGTGCCACAGATAGCCCATAAGGATACCCGCCAAACAGATGGTCATAACGCCCCATGAAGCGCCGGAGACAAGGTGGGGCACTAGCAGGTAAAATGCCATATCGATGTGACCGAGAATGACATAGAAGATGATTGCCATCGTGAGCAGGGCTATCAGCACAAGTGAAGAGCTTAAGCCGTCCACCCCGTCGGTGCAGTTTGTCGTATTCACGGAGACCCACAGCAAAATCGTCGCAATGATGACATATATCCAAGGGGCAATGGTTATGGTTTTAGAGGTAAAAGGCAACCAGAAAAGCAGCTGTCCGTCGGCAAAATCCTGCGGGAGGTAATACGCCAGAAGCAGAGCCTCGCTGAGCGTAAGGACAAGGTCCAAAAGCGCCTTGCGGTACTCGCCCCAGCCCTTCTGGCTCCTGTCATCGAGGAAGCCAGTGAGCATCATAAACCAGGTGAGGCCGAGCGTTGCAACCTGCAGCTTGTCAAGCGGCACAAGCAAAAAGCTGAGCAATACAAAGATTGTAATGAAGACAACACCTGCTCCGGTGGGCTTGCCTTTCGCGGCCTCCTTAGTGAGGGTGAAATCCCTCCCCCTGTCGCACGGCAGCCAAGAAAAACATTTGGGCAAAATCCGCTGGCTCAGGATAAAGCCAAGATACAGCGCCAGCACAATGAGCACCGCATACGATTGCAAAAGCCGCGCCGGCCCAAAGTAATTTTTTAAAAAACCACCCAAATAAAAAAGCATGCACCCATCATAGCAAAAAACGGCACTTGCTTCAACATAGTTTCAGGGCAGTCGCATTATAATTTCAGCCTTCTGAATGTCAGAAGCTGTGCTTTTGTATTCTAGGGGTCCTATATTCGGACAATTGCTGGAGGTACAAAGAGGAGCTCCCTCTCATGAGCCAGTTTCAAAAGTATTAGCGGTCTCGGCTAAAAAAAAGCTTCCCAATGT
>CAKZZK010000251.1 GCA_937885235.1 uncultured Treponema sp. | reverse complement strand
ATCGCTGTTGTATAATATAAATAAGTAAAGAAAATAACAGCCTTGTATTCATACTGATGTTCTTTTAGATAAGAAACAAGCGATGGTACATACGGCCCCTGCTTTTCCATCCACTCAGCTTCACGGTCAACCGGAAGCTGATCTTTCATAAAAAGTTCATTTACAACGTTAAAAACATCTTGGTCGCGAGGATGACCTACCCCGAACCGTCTTACCAAGACATCATTTATATATTCCACATCATGCGTATATTCATCCTTCCATGTCATGTAGTCGATTGCTTTTGTAGAAATTACTTCGACATCATAATATTCCTTCATACGTTCTGCAAGCAGCCTACAATGTAATTCGCTTCCTCCGTTTACTTCAAGCCCATACCGCTGTACCACGAAGCAGACCTTTTCCTTGCGCCCCTTTCCCGTCATAAAGCAGTCCATATATTTCCAGAACAGCTCCTTCACCCTGTCATACTGGAAATCAGCCAGCCGCTCGCGCTGGTTTCCTATAATCGTCCTCCTCAGCGCGTCATCAGACAGAATCCGGTCCATGATGCCCGCCGTCACAAGAGGATTCTTTTCTTTGAGCAGGAAGCCGCTGCCGCCAAGCGTCTCGCCAATCGCACTTGAATCGTATGCGACAACGGGAACATCAAAATACATCGCCTCCACCAGCGGAATACAGAAGCCTTCGTGCTCGCTCTGGCACAGGAACAGGTCTGCAAGGTGATAATAAGCAACTATCTCTTCAAATTTGCAGTGCCCAGTAAAAACAACATTCTTTACGCCCTGACGCTCTGCATACTTCCGTAAATAATCAGCATAAAGTCCAATACATGCACCAACAATAAACAGCCGAGACCTTTCATTGTAATGGCGCTGATATTCTGAAAACGCAGCAATCACATCTTCCTGGCACTTATTCGGGGCAATTCTTCCCACAAAGAGGATATTCGTATAGCCATCGTCAGCATATTTTTCAAGCACGGCATGCGACGGCGTTTTCTTGTAATCATCAAACGGAATGAGAATTGGCAGGACATGATTGGGACATGAAAAACCCATATCGAGCAGATTCTGCCTGTTGAAGGCAGAATCTGACAGAATCATTTCAAATGATTCTGTCAGTTTCTTCACTTGCTCCAATCCGCGCCGACAGCTTTCTTCGGCATCCCTGTCATATTGCCTGAAGAATCCCGGCGGTGTAATATTGTGATAGACCATTACCCTGTGACAGTCCTGCGTCTGAATCCACACATTCAGCTCTGTACCGACGGACTCATGGAAAATGATTATGTCATCCTTTGCAAGCAGGGGTATTTCAGAGAAGGGGACGGCTGTTCCCGCAGGGAGCCGGGAATCAATGTTCTCTGCATAAACCTGCGTCTCAAAACCGCGTTCAATAATTAGCTGCTTCAAGGCAGCCGCATCATTCCCGACGGCATCTCCAAAAGAAATAGTCGGCAAAACCTGTATAATCTTCATGCCTTCCGTTCCAAATCTTTAAGGACTTCGAGCTCTGCAATGCGTTTTTCAAGGGAACGTACATACTGCTCCAGCAGGATGAGTGACCGGGAAGCAGCTGCATTAAACTCATTCTGCATATCTATCTGCGGACGAAATGCTGCGCGGACAAGCTTTCTTATGGCGCGCTTTGCAAAAACCTTGACCCGGCCTCCCTGCACCGGTGAAGACGCATCGATATGACATGCCTTTTCAACGTGCTCCAGATTTTTCTGCAGCACCACCTGGGAAAAATGTACACGCAATGGATACAGGCCTTTCGCAGCCATGTCCTCCGTGATTTCCCTTACAATCTGTTCTGCATGTATGTCTTTCATCGCATTCTCCCGCCGAGGATCTTTTTCAAGCGCAAGCAGCGTGCCTGCCATTTTCCGTGCCACTTCGTCCCACAGCACAGGCCTGTACGATTCAGCCCTGTCCCTGCACGCGGCATATTTATCAGGTGCCTTTACATACCCTTCTATCACATCAGCCAATGCAGACTTTGATTCCGGGACAAAATAATCACAGGCATTTCCTCCCACCTCCCGCATGACAGGGATATCGGATACAACGCACACCGCCCCATGGAGCAATGCCTCTACAAGCGGCAGTCCGAATCCTTCGTCGAGGGTAGGGAATATGACGGCATAGGCATTCTTATATAGATAAGCTATGGTTGCATCGTTCTCGCCTTCAAGGAAGAAGAAGCCCTTACCCTTTTTCGGATGCCTGTC
>CAKZZK010000250.1 GCA_937885235.1 uncultured Treponema sp. | reverse complement strand
AAGCGATACGAGGAGGAATGAATATGTACGACGTGATTACAGAGGCATGGAACGATTGGCGCAGCAATGGCTGGAATGAGGGACACGATAGCGGTTGGAATGAGGGGCGAAACCTCATCCTTGCGCTGGCGCAACGGCTGCTCGATCCGGACGTGCCGACGACCTGCGCCGTGCCTCTTCTGACGAAGCCTACCTGCAGCAGCTGATTGAAGAGGAAGGACTGTACGCACAATCGTCTCTTCACATAAATTAGAATAAACTAAAAGATAAAGCCTGCCTCAGTAGTCAAACTCAGGCAGGCTTTTCAAAAATGCTAAAAAAGACGGGTCGTTACAGGAGCCCCTTTACGCATTCTTCGACAGCGGCCATCTTTGCTGTCGGCTCAAAACGCGCTACGACGTTGCCCTGCCTGTCCACGACGAACTTAGTAAAGTTCCACTTGATGGCGGGATTGTTCTCGTAGTCCTTGTCAATCTTCTTGAGCATGACGCCCATTGCTAGTGCCGCAGGTCCCTTGCCGAATCCCTCAAAGCCTTTCTGACTCTTGAGGTAAGTGTAGAGGGGCAGTTCGTTCTCGCCGTTGACCTCGGATTTTTTCATCTGCGGGAATTGCGTCTTGTACTTGAGCTGGCAGAACTGGTGGATTTCCTCGTCTGTTCCGGGAGTCTGGCCTGCAAACTGATTGCAGGGAATGTCAAGGATGTCGAAGCCCTTGTCGTGGTATGCCTCATACATCTCTTCCAGATCCTTGTACTGCGGGGTAAAGCCGCAGCCGGTGGCGGTGTTCACAATGAGCAGGACTTTCCCTTCATACTGGCTGAGAGGAACATCTGCACCCTTTCCATCTTTTACGGTGTAGTCATAGATCGCCATGGTATACTCCTTATTTCCATTGATTTGTATTGAGATACTGCTGTATGCTGTGGACTACGGCGGCACCATCGCCTACTGCGGTGGCTATCTGCCGTACTTCTTTCGTGCGTATGTCCCCTGCCACAAAGAAACCGGGGCGGGACGCTCTGCCGTCTTCTCCTGCCCGTACATAGCCTTTTTCATCGCAGTCCACGAGAGAACTTAGAAGGGAGGATTCCGGCACAATGCCCACCGCGATGAAGACACCCTGCACGGTGAGCGTCTGCGTTTCCCCGCTGAGCTTGTTCTGCACGGCAAGTGAATGCACCTTGCCGTCCTGAGCGATGATGTTTGTTGCAACGGAATTCAACACCATCTCCACATTGGAAAGCGTGGCAAGGCTTTCCTGAAGGACTTTTTCTGCCCGCAACTCGTCCCTGCGGTGCACAAGGTAGACCTTTTTGCAAAGCCGCGCAAGGTAGATTGCATCTTCCACCGCCACATTGCCACCGCCTATGACTGCTACCTCTTTGTTTCTGTAAAAACCGCCGTCACAGGTAGCGCAGTAGGAAACACCCCTGCCGCCCAGCTCTTGCTCGCTGGGAATTCCCAGTTTGCTGTGCGTTGCCCCTGTAGCGACGAGCACGCAGCGTGTTTCCAGTATGCCCTCCGATGTATGGACAAGCTTGCTGTCACCCTTGTCTTCAATCTGGGAAACTGTCGCTACTTTGAACTGCACGCCAACTTTCTCGGCATGATTGCGCATCGCTTCCGCCAGCTTCATACCGGAGATGCCGGGCAGACCGGGATAATTATCAACCTCGTAGGTATTGTTTATCTGACCGCCACCGAGATAATTTTTTTCGAGGACAATTGCGTTCAGTTTTGCACGTGCGGCGTAGATGCCCGCAGTTAATCCCGCTGCTCCCTCTCCGATGATGATAAGGTCGTACATATCACCTCCTGTAATTACAATTTGATTGTACACAATTCAATTATGATTGTCAAGAAAAAAATAGAAATTCAATAAAAAAGCCTATCCATGCGGATAGGCGTAGGCATTTGAAAAGCGATGTTATTCCTGCTCGTTTATGACATCAGTGCGGAACATAAAGATGTCCTGTATTTTAAGGCTGTAGATAGAATTCAGCTCGCGGCGGTCGGAAATCTCGCTTACCAGCGGCACATTGAAGGAGTAGGTGACAGGCACATAGTCTTCCATCTCTGCCTCAACGATGAAGGTGAACTCTTTGTTTTCCTTCTCTTTTTCAGCCTTTACAGGTGCCACCCAGAAAGTAAAGCTGCCGTGCGTTGCCGCAAAGGTCTTGCTGGGATTTGACCAGCTGGAATCCATCATTTCAGCAAGCTCGCCGTCAAGTTTGAGTTTGATGCTCGCGCCGATGAGCGGTTCAAAGGTAGAGCCGTCATAGACATTACCGATGAATGTAGGAAAGTTGTAAACCGGCACGCGCATAAGCGGCGATTTGTTTGTGTTCAGCTTGGCGGACTTGTGATAGGGCCGTTTTGCCGTGCTCACCATCCTCATGCCTTCCAGACCGAGCTTGTCTATATCTGCCCCGAGCTGTGAATCATTGAGGACTACAGCTGTATTATGAGTGACTCCCCGTCCGCTTACTACATAGCGGGGGGGCAGGCGGTTGAGTACATAGTTTATTGTATCCAAACGGCAATTTTCACAGTCGCAGGTCAGCCACGGCGTTCCCTTTGCTTTAACCTGGTCATACAGTGCGTTGATGCGGGTAATAACCTGCTCTTCCATAATGTTGTGAATATTAACCATCTTTCAAACTCCACCAAAGAAAATTTGTTGTACCTTATTTCTTATCCATTATATACTAGCTAAAAATAAAAGGCAATGAAAAATTTT
>CAKZZK010000249.1 GCA_937885235.1 uncultured Treponema sp. | reverse complement strand
ATGCTAAAGAGCTTTGTCAACATATTCTAAAGGTTATTATAATGCGGTTGCCCTGCCAATTCGTTCACTGCACATTGACAAAGCCACGGCAAGCCTATACCATAGCGCTATGCAGAAAGATGGTGCAAAAGAGAAACTGTTTGCCGCGCTCAAAAAGCTCATAGAGGCAAAGCCCATTGAGCAAATCAGCGTCACCGAGCTTGTGCAAGAGGCCGGCATAACGAGACAGGCTTTCTACCTCTACTACCGTGACAAATACGACCTTGTGCTCAGCGCCTTTAAGCAGCTTTCAAGCGAGTGCGCCATTGCAATGCAGGCAGGAACCACGCTGCATGAATGCCTTGCCATAAAGTTTGACTTCATCCGTGCGCAAGGCAGATTCTTTGCGGAGATTTTCAGCCCCGCAAACTGCACGGCATCGGCTACATTCAAATCTTCTATAGAACAGGGCGAATACGATGCGACGATTGCCTTTTACACAGACTTCATCGGCCGCATAACGCAGGCAAAGCTCTATTTCCAGCTGCGCCTGTACTGCCACGGCTTTGCGAGCATGACGACAGACTGGGCGCTGCACGGCATGAAGGATTCCTCCGCTACGCTTGCCGAAAACCTCACCGCGGCCCTGCCGCCATTGCTTGTGGAGGCGATGAAAGACAGGCTGTAGCTTGCCCTGTGCCCGCCATTCGTGCTATTGTTAGGCTATGCACTTTTTCCATGCCTTTTTGCGCTTTATCCGCCGTGAAGCGGTGTTCTGCATAGCACTTTTCTGCGCCATCGTGAGCGCTTTCTTTGTTCCTCCATCCCCTGCCTACATTGATTACATCGATATACACACGCTCTGTATCCTTTTCGCGCTCATGGGCGTTGTTGCAGCCTTGCGCTCCTGCGGCGTGTTTGACAAACTGGGAAGCATCCTGTGCCGCCGCCTGCATACCGTGCGCGGGCTGTGCGCCGTACTTGTCGCGCTCTGCTTTGTGGCGGGCATGGTCATCACGAACGATGTGGCGCTGCTCACTTTCGTGCCCTTCGCGCTTGCCCTGCTCATCCCCGTCGCATCGGGAAAAACCGTCATGTATACTGTCATCCTGCAGACAGTGGCGGCAAATACAGGCAGTATGCTCACGCCATTAGGCAATCCGCAGAACCTCTTCCTCTTCCAGCAGACTGGTCTGGGACTTTTCAGCTTCATAACGCTGATGCTGCCGTACACGCTCCTCTGTGCCATACTGCTCACGCTCGCGGTGTTCCGCGTGGACAAGAAGGTGATATTCATCGCCCCGGGAAAGCCGCTCGCCGCAGCAAAAACGACGCCCAAGCAAGACAGTGCGCATTCCAAAAAGCACCCGCTTTCAATCAAGACGAGGGTCATTATCTACATCGCGCTCTTTATCTTCTGCCTGCTCGCCGTGGTCAGGCTGCTTCCCAAACCTGCCGCCGCAGCCGCAGTGCTCATCGTGCTGCTTGCAGTTGACAAAAAGGTGCTGCTTTCCATTGACTATATGCTCCTGCTCACCTTCTGCGCATTCTTTGTCTTTACCGGCAACATAGCGAACATTGCCACAGTGCGGGAGGCACTTGAAAGAGCGGTGGGCGGGCACGAGTTCCCCGCGGCGGTGCTCGCAAGCCAGGTGATAAGCAACGTGCCCGCAACCTTGCTGCTCTATCCTTTCACGCGGCAGCCGGAACAGCTGCTAGTCGGGGTAAACGCGGGAGGCCTGGGAACGCTCGTGGCATCCCTCGCAAGCCTCATCTCGTACAAGCTCTATGCGGGCACCATTCCCGGCAAAGAGCGCGGGGAGAGCTCCGCAGCGGAAAAGCTTCCATCGGCGGGGCGTTACTTGCTTCTGTTTACGGCGGTGAACCTCATCTTCCTCGCAGCCCTCACACTCCTCTATGTTGTCCTGCAAATGTAAGCAAACTGATATGTTGTGCCTTTTGTCAAGATAAAAAAGAAAAAAACAGCAGGAACA
>CAKZZK010000248.1 GCA_937885235.1 uncultured Treponema sp. | reverse complement strand
TGCCGTCATCAATTCATCGAGCCATCAGAATACAGCCAGAATGGACGAAATAGTGGACCCTGCCAGCTGATAGCAAGAAGTCTCGTCAACTGCAAGAAAGCTTTTCATGCTGAAGCCGTGCAGTTTTTCTCGGAAGGTATGTTCAATGCGACTGAAATATGCTATACTTGCCGCGTCAAGGAGTTGCCATGCCGATTAAAATTGACGCAGATCTGCCTGCATTCGCCACGCTTGAAAAAGAAAACATCTTCGTGATGACCAACGAACGGGCTGCCAAACAGGACATCCGCCCGCTGGAAATTGCCATCGTCAACCTTATGCCCACCAAGCAGGAAACCGAAACCCAGCTGCTCCGCCTTCTTTCAAACACGCCGCTGCAGATAAACATCTCTCTGATACAGATTGCGGGCCACATTTCCAAGCATACTTCTGCTGACCACCTTGACCGCTTCTATGTCTCATCGGCAGACATACTCTCAAAAAAATTCGACGGCATGATTATCACTGGCGCACCTGTGGAGCAGCTTCCCTACGAGCAGGTTGACTACTGGGAAGAACTCTGCAAAATCATGGATTACGCCAAAAAGAACGTATTCTGCACGCTCTACATCTGCTGGGGAGCGATGGCGGGGCTGTACCACCTCTACGGCATTAAAAAGCACTTTGTCAGGAGAAAGCTTTCCGGCATCTATTATTCCAAGCTCATAGAACCGAAAGAACCGCTGCTGAGGGGCTTCGACGACTTTTTCCCTGTTCCCACCTCCCGCTATACCACCATCCGCACTACGGACATCAAGGCAAATCCCTCACTCCAGCTGCTTGCGCAGTCCGTGGTGAGCGGTATGACAATCGCAAAGTCCAGAGACAACCGCTCCATCTTTATGACGGGCCACCTTGAATATGACACAGACACGCTTGCCAAAGAATACCTGAGGGACATAAAAAAAGGACTTGAAATCCAGATGCCCGAAAACTACTTTACCGACAACGACCCCGCCAAGCCGGTATATTCTACCTGGCGCAGTACGGCTCACCTCTTTTACTCAAACTGGCTCAACTACTACGTCTACCAGGCAACACCTTACCGCCTCGGAGACATAAGCGGGAGCGGCTTTTAAGCAGAGCTAGTGGCAGTGGATAAAGGTCAGCTCGTGCTTGTTATAATTTAAGTGCACAACACGGCTGTGAGGAATGGCGCTGAATTCTGCCACGAGCTTCCAGTCTACGGCTCCCTGCATCTTGATAGTGCATATCATATTGCGGGTAAGGCCGCTTTCAAGCCATAGCCGCATCCAGCCAAGCAAGCGCTCTGGATAGCAGATAACATCGCTGAACACCCAGTCACACGCTCCCACTTCCTGCGGGGTGAGCGTAAAGGCATCGTGTACACGGAATTCCACCAGAGAATTTGCCATGAGCGAAGGGGCAAGCTCCGTCCTGTCCACAGCAAAGACCTGCGCCCCTAGCCCCGCGAGCACCCACGTCCACCCGCCGGGACATGCCCCTGCTTCAAAGCAGCGTTGCCCCGCATGAGGCAGTTCCACAGAGAAAAAATGGCGGGCAAGGCAAAGGCTTTCCTGCAGCTTAAGGTAAGCGCGGCTCGGCGGATTTTCATGGTCTTCTACCCATACAATGGCGCCTGCGGGCAGACAGCTGCTCGTCTTTGCAGAAGCAAGGAGTGTGTTGCCGTCAAGCAGCGTGTATAGCCCGATGGGGGAAGAAGGAATCTGATAGGGAAAAAGCTTTGCTTTTAGATTGATATGCGGCAGCTGCTCCTGTATGAGGGCAGCGCGCCGAAAGTTGGAAAACTGGTATGGAGCCCAAGAGCGCTGCACGGAACGGAGGGCAGAAGCAGCTTCTTTAATAGAAGAAAAATGCACAATAAACGGTCCAAGCATAGCGTCCCTGCACCACCAAGGAACATCGGCGCCTTCAAATTCAGGAAGATAGAGCAAATCCCCGTATTCTTGGACTGGCTGGGAAGGAAAACGCGCCGAAAGCTCCTCGCAAAGCAACGCCTTCATCTCTGGAAAAGCAAGAAAGGCTGCGCCGGATTTCGGTTCAACAGAAACAGGCATCAGCAGGAAACAAAAACAGGCTGGGGTTCAATAATCAGGTTGAAAATACTATCGTCATCCTGCATATCAAGATCCAGATGTTTGATATAATCTTCCAAGGCAAGCGTACCGGGCGAACGGAGAAATGTAAAGCCAACTTCCGTCTGGCCATCAACAGTCTTCACCCACTGGGGATGGGAAATCAAAAACAGGGACGTCATTTCGTCCTGATTCATCACTTTGATACGGAGCTCATAATCATTCTCCATATCCACATGGACGGGGATAGGAAAGCGCACTTTGCAACCTTTAAGGCTGATGTCATTCAGTATGCCGGGAAGCGTACTCAAGCCCTTCACCTCTACATAGCCGCAGTCATCAAAGCGCGCATTCCTCCTCTGTTCTCTACTCATAACCTCCGTATTATGTACTTTTATACATAAAAGGTCAAGCGACTATTTCACCGCGTCCGCACTGCCCACAAGGCACATCCATTCGGCTTCGGCACAGAGCGTGTCGCCCACAAATGCCTTGCCAGACTGTTTGACCATACGGGGAGACACACGCAGGTTTGTCACCTCCATGCAGACTGTGTCTCCGGGACGCACCTGATGGCGGAACTTCACCTTGTCCACAGTAGCAAGGAAGAAGAGGCTGCCTTCGGCGAACTTCTTCTGGTAGCTCAATGCGGCACCACCGCCCTGAGCCATAGTTTCAATCAGGATGACGCCCGGCACGACGGGGTATTCGGGGAAATGACCCTTGAAGAAGAAGTCTTCCTCCGTAAATTTCCGTGTGCACACGCAGCCATTCTCGTCAAAGCTTTCTATGCTGTCCACAAAGAGGAATGGCTTTCTGTGCGGGAGCAGGGATTCAATGTCTGTCGTCACTGCCATCAGAGTCCCCTATTTCAGCTTTCTGAACACAACAATACCGTTGTGGCCGCCGAAACCAAAGTTTCCGCTCATAGCGACATCCACCTTGCAGTCAATGCCCTTGTTCGGCGTATAGTCCAGATCGCAGCCGCCTTCCACGTCAGGCTCGTCAAGGTTGATTGTGGGCGGGATGAAATCATCCTGAATGGTCTTTACCGTGATGAGGGCTTCCAGCGCACCCGCGTTGCCAAGGCAGTGCCCCGTCATGCTCTTTGTGGAAGATATGTGCAGCTTCTTCGCAGCCTCGCCAAAGGCAAGGTGCAGCATCTTTGTCTCTCCAGCATCATTGAGCTTGGTGCTTGTACCGTGGGCGTTGTAGTACTGTACATCGGCGGGAGAAACACCTGCATCCTTCATTGCAAGCGTCATGGCACGTGCGCCGATGATGCCAGAGGGATCGGGTGCCGTCAGGTGATAGGCATCGCTTGAAGCACCATAACCCACCAGCTCCGCATATATCTTTGCACCGCGGGCCTTTGCATGCTCGTATTCTTCCAACACGAGAATTGAAGCACCCTCGCCCATCACAAAGCCGTCACGCTGTTTATCAAAGGGGCGGCTGGATTTTTCAGGCGCATCAACCCACTTAGAGCTGAGCGCATGGAGCACGGTAAAGCCGATGTTGGCAAAGCCGTTCTCCGTGGACTCAGCGCCACCGGTCAGCACAATGTCGCTCCGTCCACAGCGGATGTTATCCAGCGCATTGCCGATTGCATCGGTTCCAGACGCACAAGCAGTGGCAATCGTGTGAGTTGCGCCGTGCAGGCCAAATGCCATGCTGATGTTGGCTGCCGCCTCGTTGGGGATGAGCAGGGGCACCGTCATCGGCGGAATGCTTGTCATGTTCGACTTAAAATAGCGGCCAAGGCTGTCCTCTGTCACCTCGAAGCCGCCAATGCCAACACCGAGATACACGGCAGTGTTGTCAAGCATATCCTTTTTTTCAGTCAGCGCGGCATCATCAAGCGCCATCTTTGCCGCGGCAACGGCATACTTTGAAAAACGCGCCATTTTGCGGGCAGCCTTGGAATCCATATATTTATCTGCCTCGAAGTTCTTAACCTCGGCATCATACTTGACCTTGAAGGGAGATGCATCATAGTGGGTGATATTCGCAATGCCACTCTTTCCTGCCTTCACGGCAGCCCATGTCTCCTCAACACTGTTACCTACGGGAGAAACACAGCCAAGTCCGGTTACAACTACTCTACGCATATTCGCTACTAAAAATAAAAAGTTGCTTTTAAAAATCAGTTCAGCAGCCCATGCCGCCATCTACACCCAGAACCTGTCCGGTGATATACGTGCTCATATCGCTCGCAAGGAAGAGGGCTGCATTGGCAACATCTTCTGTCTTGCCCGCACGCTTGAGCGGAATCTGCTCCACCCACGTCTTGCGGATATCCTCTTTCACAGCCTGCGTCATATCGGTATCGATAAAGCCGGGCGCTATGCAGTTTACGCGCACGCCGCGTCCGCCCACTTCCTTGGCAAGGGACTTACTGTATGCGATGAGACCGCCCTTGCTTGCCGCATAGTTCACTTGCCCCGCACCGCCGTGAATGCCCACGATGCTCGTCATATTGATGATGCTGCCGGCACGCTTGCGGATCATATCATTGCTCACAATCTGCCCCACAAGGAAAGCCGCAGTAAGGTTGACGGCAAGCACCGCATCCCAGTCTTCCTTCTTCATGCGAAAGCTCAGCGTGTCGCGCGTAATGCCCGCATTGTTCACCAGCACATCAAATCCACCAGCTTCGGCAAGGGCAGCTTTGACGGCGGCGGTGAGCGCATCGGCATTGCCCGCATCCGCATAGATTTCATGGAATGCAGTTCCGTGTTCGCGAGCGAGCTGTTCCAGCTCAGCCTTTCCGGCAGACTCATGGGTGCACAGCCCCCACACCTCCGCACCTTCCAGCATGAACTGCTCTGCAATTTTGCGTCCAATACCCCGCGAAGAGCCGGTGACAAGTGCCTTTTTATGCTCTAAAATCATATCCTTTTCCTTTTTTATTCAATTTCTTCTATAATATTATGAAAGCGCCTTTATTCCTTCCGCCGTGTTGACTGAAACACAGGCAAGCGTAGTGCCAAAATCTGTCTGGGACCACAGTCCGGTAAGCACTTTGCCGGGACCGGGTTCAAGCACCTGCCACTCGCTGCCGGAATCGTTTTTGATGATAGAGGAAAGCACTGCTTCTTCGTCAGTCCACAACACGGGGTGCGTCAGGTGCAGTACGGCAGAGGATTTTACTTCTTCGCCGGAAACAGCCTGTTTACCCGTCACGTTGCTGAAAAGCGGAATTTTCGGCTCGGCAAAAGTCACCGAGGCAAGGACTTTCTCAAAGCCTTCCGCCGCTTTCTGCATAAGCGGGCAATGGAAAGGACCTGCAACCCTCAGCCTGATGGCGCGGCGCGCACCTGCTTCCATGGCAGCCTTTTCCGCCGCTCCCAAGGCATCAAAGGTGCCGCTGATAACAGTCTGTTTGCTGGAATTCATATTGGCAGCATAGGCATCAGGAATGCCGTCTGCAATCTCTTTTACTTTTTCGGGGGGAAGGCCGAGGATGGCACTCATACCGGGGGCGTGCCCTTCATTTGCGGCGGCAATTTCTTCACAGACCTGCTGCATGATGAGCCCGCGCTGCCGCACGACTTTTATGACATCCTCAAAAGAAAGTACGCCTGCGGCATAGAGCGCGGGGAACTCGCCAAGGCTGAATCCCATAGCGGCGGCAGCTTCAATGCCCCTGTCTTTGAGCGCCGCCATGATGGCAAGGGATGCTGCAGTGATGGCAAGCTGACTGTTGTCGCTGCGGCTGAGCGTAGCAGCATCAGACTCCCACAGCAACTTCGGCATATCAACACCGACCAGTGCAGAAACATCGTCTATTACTTTTCTTGCAGACGGAAATGCTTCTGCCACATCCTTCACCATGCCGGGAGCCTGTGCGCCCTGGCCCGGAAACAAAAACGCATATTTCTTAGCCATACGTACCTCTTTATGACAAATTATGTCAATTTGTCATAACATTGTCAATGGGGCTTTTGCATTAACTTGAAATGCATAGGAGCCGTCCGCACCCATTTCGAGACAAAGAAAGGCACGGGCGGAGGATAGCTGCAGAATCAAAAGCAGGAATGCCAAGCAGAACATGAACATGCTCCGCAAGCTTGCGTTTAATATCATCAGAATTTAGAAGACGACGGTTTCATCAAAACCTGCCCTGAGTGCAATTATGTTCCAGTGCCTTATGAATCCTGCTCAACTTTGTAAGATTTTATATCAAAATTGATTTCCGTGTGTATTATGAACGATGACAGTATTTATTTAGATGACTTTTTTCCAATAAAACCGCCCTACCCCATTGCATTTTTTTTTCAAATACAGTATAGTAAATTATCTTTTATGGGGATATAGCTCAGTTGGTAGAGCATTTGGTTCGCAATCAAAGGGTCGTCGGTTCGACTCCGATTATCTCCACACAGAAGCCCGATGGAAAATCAATCCAGCGGGCTTTTTCATGCTATTGTCATAGCTTCTTCCCATACACTTCCATTCCGTGCTATGATATATGCCGCTATGAACCTGCTATCCATCAACAACCTTGCAAAAATAGGGCGGGAAGAGCCGCTGTTTACCGGAGTGAGCTTCGGGCTTGACGAGGGGCACAAGGCCGCGCTCATCGGGCGCAACGGCACGGGCAAATCAACCCTGCTCAACACGATTGCGGGCGTGCTCCAGCCTGACGAGGGCACGGTGGTCATCAACAACGAGGCGGGGGTGTCCTACCTGCCGCAAAATCCGCCATTCAATCCAGAAGACAGCATACGCGACCACATATTCGCCTCGCACTCGCCCAAGCTTGAAATCATACGCAAGTACGAAGAGCTCTGCGATATGATGGCGGACATTCCTTCCCCCGCCGTGCAAAAGCAGCTGGACACGCTCACCACCCAGATGGAACAGGGAGACCTGTGGAACTATGAGGCGCAGGTACAATCCATACTCGGCGTCTTAGGCATAAATGATATGACGCGCCGCATGGGAGAGCTTTCAGGCGGCATGGTAAAGAAGGTGGCACTCGCACAGGTGCTTGTGGAGGACACAAAGCTGCTCTTGCTGGACGAGCCCACAAACCACCTCGACATCACCACCATTGCATGGCTGCAGGACTATCTGGTGGAAACAAAGCGCGCCGTGCTCATGGTAACCCACGACCGCTACTTCCTTGACGCCGTGTGCAACCATATCTACGAGCTTGCCCGCCACAAGCTCAAGCTCTACGTGGGCAACTATTCAAGCTACCTTGAAAAGAAAGAAGTGGAAGCGGAGATTGAGGCAAACACGGAACGGCGCATTGAAAGCGTCCTGCGCTTTGAGCGTGACTGGCTCTTGAGAGGTCCCTGCGCACGGGGCACCAAGGCAAAGGCGCGCATCCAGCACGATATGGCGCTCATCAACCGCGAAAAATTTCAGGCGGACAAGGGCTTTAGTTTTGAGGTGGCGGGGCGCAGGCTTGGCGGCAAGGTGCTGGAGCTGCACCGCATCACAAAGAATTTCTCCAAGGGCTACGCAAGCGCAGGGAAAGGAGTCCCCGTCATCAGGGATTTCAGCTATACCTTTACCAAGGGCGAGAAGATAGGCATCTTTGGCGACAACGCCACGGGCAAGACCACCCTGCTCAACATCATCACGGGAACCATAGCTCCCGACGAAGGAAGCGTGGTCATGGGGCAGAACACAGCGATAGCCTACTACCAGCAAAACCCCGTGTTCCCCAAGCTTGACATGACGGTGCTTGACTACGCAAGAGAGGCGGCGGAAGTGATGCAGCTCAACGACGGCACTAGCCTGGGGGCGAGCCTCTTCCTTGAACAGTTTGGCTTTACGGGCAAAATTCAGCATTCACCGCTCAGCTCGCTCTCCGGCGGGGAACGCAAGCGGCTCTTTCAGGTACGCCTGCTTCTGGGCAATCCCAATTTCCTCATTCTCGATGAACCGACCAACGACTTTGACATCTTTACGATGAACATACTTGAACAGTTCCTCACGGGCTTCAAGGGCTGCCTGCTCGTCGTGAGCCACGACCGCTATTTTATGGACAAGGTGGCAGATACCCTCTTCATTCTGGAAGACGACGGCAGCGTTTCGGGCTACGTGGGCAAGTGCTCGGAATACATTGCCTACCGCAAGATGCTGGTAGCAGAAAAAAATGCGGCGAAAGCTGCACAGAAGGAAAACGCCACCAAACTCCGCGAAGAACCGGACAAGCCCCGCAAGCTTTCGTTCAAGGAGCGGCGGGAATTTGAAGCGCTCGAAAAAGAAATTGCAGATTTGGAGCGCAGGCAAAAAGAGCTTGAAGCGGCGATGGCGGACGGCGATTATGCCAAAGCACAGGCGGCGGGCAAGGAGTACAGCGAGCTGAGCGACAGCCTTGAGCAAAAGTATGCGCGCTGGGAGGAACTCGCCGAGTTTGCGTGATATGATTACAGTCTCTTTTAAGCGATATATGAATATTCATTGACTAAATCCTTTATATCACGTATAGTAGTAATACTATGGCAAAGGCTAATTTTATTCAGAGTATACTGGCTAGCGTTCTTGGCGGGGGAGATGCAAACGCCGTCAAGAAGCGGCTGCTCAAAAAGATTGCAAAAGACCTCTCCAAGACAAAATTTCACTTCTATAAAGCTGGTTCACATGAAATTGATGCCTCCATGGCTAAATTCTTCTATGAGATTTACAAAGCTATATCTCCGCTCCAGCTTATGTTTGCAAACACCGCACCCAACGCGCTTAAACGGGTGGTCATTGAACAGTCCCTGTCTGAAAACCAGAGGAATATAATAGAATCCCTCACAGAGGAAGACATCGTGAAGATGGCGGGCACAAACCCGCTCAATCAGGTGACGCACACAGTGAACGAGCAGCTGCAGAAATTCAATGCGGACTTTACGAGCGAAAAGATTGCAAGGACAGACGCACTCTACACAAAGCTCAACCTGCTCAAAAACTTCGCCCAGTACGATTTTTTCTTCTTCCTGAAAAAGTTCGACAGCAGGCTCAAAGAACACAACTTCAACGCCCCGCCTAAATTCCAGACCATAGGTTCCTCTTATATATTGGAAGACATCAAGAATTTTTCCGCGGTCGCATGGACTTTGCCTTTTGATGCTGACTGGGACGATGTGTTCAAGCTGCTCAAGAACCTCAAGGGCGTGGAGCCAATAACGCTTAATATATGGAAGAAAATACTCGCAAGGCTCAAGACGCTCCGCGAGCAGCGCGTGCTTGAAATGATGGTGCAGCTCATCACCGAAAATCCCGGCTACCGCGAGATTGTGAAGACCGAAGAGCTGCACGTGATGGACGACTATATTTCCCAGACACGCAAGTCTGTAGAAGAAATTCTGGATGACCTCAAGGCAAAGCAGACGGCGGGCAAAGTAGGCGGCCTGCTTTCCGAAATCTTCGGCAATACGAACATAGAGCCGCTCAAAAACTATAATGAGACGGGCAGCTCTGTATATGCGCGGAAAAAGCTCGGCAGCTTCCTCTACGCGGATCCCCTGAGCTATCTGAAATACTTCTCGTTAAACTATCTTAAAAAGGATATGCGGGAACTGACGGACATCCTTGTGGTTCGCGGCGAATGGGCTACACAGCAGCTCGCAAAGCCCCTCAGCGAGGCATTCCATCAGCTGATGGACATTTCGAGCAAAATCATCACCCTTGACGATAAATTTGCAGAAAGCGGCGAATATGGCAACAAGCTTAAAACGCTTATGCCACGCATAGAGAGGGACAAGGAAGCACGCAACATTGCGGTGATGGTGCTGAATGACGGCAACAATGAGGCGGCAAAGCTCCTCCTCACCGCACGGCAGCACATGGTGAACTATGACAAGAATTTGAAGATGGCGTTGGAGGACTTTGTAAAGCCCCACAGCGAGTTAATCGTCAACTGGAAGGAGCTTGACCACTTTGCAGAGGGCAAGCTCAAGCAGATGTGCATCGATGTCTACAAGACTCTGTTCAACTTTGTGTCACTCTTACAGAATTTCCAGATTACCATCAGCGATCTGGGCTAGGAAGGCGAAGCTTCCTAGTGGCGGACGGATTCAACGAGCGCTTTTAAAGCAGGATCAAGTTTAACTGAAGAAGTTTCGAGATCTGACGGAATCATATAGATTCCGTCGCGGATAATGATAGCCTGTGATGTTTGTTCCATAGATAATGCCCTTTGCAGCAATCCTCTGGGGATTGCCTGATTGTGAGATAGTAGACTGTTTTCTGTTTTTGAATTATCAGATTGCATTCTTTTTAACTAATCGGTATTATACGGCAAGAATATGATAGAAGTCAAAGCTGAAGAAGAAAAAAAAGTTCGCTGCCTGCTTGTTGCCCCTCCCCCGCGGGAGCAGGGTGCTGACGGCTACCCCCACGAGCTTGAAAATCTGGTGCACTCTCTGGATATGGAAGTGGCTGACGCAGTGCTGCTCGTCCGCAGGGAGCCGACACCCGCTTACGGACTTGGCAAGGGCAAGGCATTGGAAATTGCAGACAGGGCAAAAGGGCTCATGGCTGACTGCATCATCTTTGACTGGGATATAGACCCCACAAAACAGCGCAACTGGGAAAAACTGGTAAACCTGCCTGTCTTTGACCGCAACGAGGTTATCATCCGCATTTTTGCTCAGCGGGCACAGACAAAGGAGGCCGTCCTGCAGGTGGAGCTCGCACAGCTCACTTACTCCCTGCCGAGGCTCAGTCACAGCTACGGGGCGCTTTCCCGTCAGCGGGGAGGCGCATTCGGCAACAAGGGAAGCGGAGAAACACAGCTTGAACTTGACAGGCGCCGCATAGAAGATAAAATCATCCAGATAAAGAAGGAACTCTCTCAGGTGCAGATGACGCGCCGCACTCAGCACAGGCAGCGGGAGCGTTCCGCCACGCCCAGCTGTGCGCTTGTGGGCTACACGAATGCGGGCAAATCGAGCCTGCTCAACGCGCTTACCGGAGCGGAAGTGTTCGTGGAAGACAAGCTTTTTGCCACGCTTGACCCCACCACGAGGAAGCTGAATCTGGCAGAGGGAGCGACCGTGCTCCTGACAGACACCGTAGGCTTTATCTCCCACCTGCCCCACACGCTCATAGAGGCATTCAAGTCCACGCTGGAGGAAAGCGCCCATGCAGACCTGCTTCTGCTCACGGTTGACGCAAGCGATACCGACTGCAAAAGCCAGTACGAGCAGGTGCTCCACGTCCTTGACGAAATAGGGGCGACAGATCTTCCCCGCCTGATACTGCTGAACAAGATTGACCGCGTGCAGGGAGATATGCTCAGGCTCTCAGAGCTGCGCGCAGCCTTCCCCGACGCGCTCGCCCTGAGCGCAAAGACGGGGCAGGGCTTTGAAGAGCTGTTTCAGCAGCTGACAAAATCGCTGTTCGGGGAGCTCCGTTCCTACCGCATTCCCCTGGCGGAAAGCGCTCTGGTGGAAAGCGTTCGCAAAAACGGCACCATTCTTTCCGAAGACTGGCAGGAAGACTGCGTGAAGCTCAGCGCCCGCATACCGGAAGGACGGACGCTCGCGCTTCTGGCACAATATGCATTGGCAAGAGAGGAGGAAACCTATGTACGGTGACAACTACAACCTTGACCCCTATCACGAAGCAAAGAAGACAGGTTCGCCCCTGACCACCTTCCTCAGCGTCATTCTGGTGCTGCTGATAGTCGTGCTCGTGGGAGGGACAGCTGTCGCCCTCGTCACGAACAAGGACGGCATCGGCTCGCAGTACCGCAGAGCTGACCCCAGTCCTGAGCGGCTTATCTCCGCAAGCCGCAAATCAGACAAGCGGCTTAACGCCTATACGGAGCTTGGCCAGATCCGCACCATTACCAAAAGCCCCGATGACTCCCACACGGGCGCGCTGCTCATCGTTGAACCGTGGTTCTCCCTCGCCGCAGGGGACACGCCCTTACTTGAAGAGCTCAAGCAGAAAAGGCGCAAAGAGCAGAACATCATTGAAAATTACTTCGGCATGTACACGGAAAGCGAGCTAAAGGCAAAGGGACTCACACAGATTAAGGAAGAGCTTTGCGCTCTCATCAACGAACAGCTGGTGCTCGGCAAAATTGAAAACGTGTACTTCACTGAATATATGTTTTTCTCCTAGTTCTTGAAACTTTTAAAAAAGGAGCGGTGTCCAACAAGGAGAGGTCTCTATGGAAACAGAATCCCTTACGCCCGCGGCGCAGATCATTGTCGCCATCATTCCTGTGGCGGGCATTACCTTTGCCGCCATACTCATATTCTTTGCCCTCCTGTGGCGGCACCATGAAACAAAACTGCGCATCCTGAAAGGCAGCTATACGCCTCCCCGCTTTAAGCTGAGGGCTTTCTCGCTGCTCGCGGGGCTTTGCCTTGTGGGCACAGGACTAGTCCTCACGACTATGTTCATCCTGCTCAGCGGCAAGTCATGGGGTTTACTGGGGGGACTTTTGCCGCTTGCCATAGGGCTTGCGCTCATCGTTTTTGCCAGAATGACGCAAGAATGAAAACCCCTTCGGTGCAGGGGCTTGCCCGAAGCATAGAAAACACCTTCACGCGGGTGCGGGACAACGCGCTCATAAAGGATGTGCTCTCGGGCAAGCAGGCAGCCTTTGCTAAGCTCATGGCGCTCTACCAGAACAGGGTGCAGGCAATAGGCAGAAACTTTTTCCACAACGCCGCCGACACGGAGGACTTCGTACAGGAAGTATTTCTCAAAGTATATGTAAACCTTGCAAGCTTCAGGAAAAAAAGCCTGTTTTCCACCTGGCTTACGAGGATAGCCTACACCACCGCCATCAACAACAAGAAACGCAAGAAGGACTTTGAGTCCATCGCCGATGAGACGGAACTGCCTGCGCTCGACAGGACGCCAGAAGAAGCGGAAATACGCCGCCTGAGCGCGGAAGCAGTAAAGGAGGCGGTGACAGATTTACCGCCGCAATATGCAAGCTGCATAGACCTCTATTTTTTCCATGATTTAGCATACGACGAAATAGCCAAAGTCACCGGACTTCCCCTGAACACCATAAAATCCCACAT
This sequence comes from uncultured Treponema sp., assembly GCA_937885235.1. Classification (GTDB taxonomy): domain Bacteria; phylum Spirochaetota; class Spirochaetia; order Treponematales; family Treponemataceae; genus Treponema_D. The sequence goes on along the minus strand of CAKZZK010000248.1, from coordinate 173 downwards.
CTTCCGCGCAAAAAAAATCCTGCGCGAGAAGCTTGACGCATACAGATAAAGGAGCTGTTATGAAGAAAGATTGTCACTACTATATGGAAGAATTTCTTTCGATTGGAAAGGGCGAACGGCTGCCACTTTCGCTCACGCTGCACCTGCTCAGCTGCTCACGCTGCCGGAGGGAA
>CAKZZK010000247.1 GCA_937885235.1 uncultured Treponema sp. | reverse complement strand
ATTGGGAAGCTTTTTTTTAGCCGAGACCGCTAATACTTTTGAAACTGGCTCATTAGTGCAAAAACTTTCCGCATTTTCAAGCAGCGCCGTACACCCTTCCAAAATCTGGTCATAGGTGATGTCAAAGTCACCGGTATACCAGGGGTCATCTATGTCCCCAGAGCTGCCGCTGTATTCGCGCAGCTTGTGGATTTTGCCGTCAGGATCGCCGCCGAAGATGCGCAGCATATTTCGGATGTTCGCGCTGTCCATGCCTATGATGAGGTCAAAGCGGTCGTAGTCGGCTCGGGAAATCTGGCTGGCGTAATGCGGGGGCTGGGGGACACCCATTTCCCGCATTTTAGCGCGGGCAGGCGGGTAGGGCGGATTGCCGAGTTCCTCCGTACTTGTTGCCTTTGAGTCAATAAAAAATGCATCGCTAAGCCCCGCCTTTTCCACAAGCTGCTTCATGACAAATTCAGCCATAGGCGAACGGCAGATATTCCCGTGGCACACAAAGAGTATGCGTATCTTCTTTCCCATATTGTTTATTGTAGAATTTGGTACCAATGATGTCAATTATATGATAAGTACAAAAATAACTTGTTTTTCCTTTGAAATGGGCATACACTGGCAATATGAAAGATAGAATCTATTTTAACGACTCGTGGTTGTTTTCCCCCGATTTTGCCGAGGATATGCTTGCGCCGCAATATAGCGGACAGCTGGAAGCAGTGCGCCTGCCGCATACGGTGACGGTAACGCCCTTTAACTGCTTTGACGTAAAGCGCTACGAGAAGCTGAGCCTGTACCGCAAGGACTTTGTGACTGAAGCGGACTGGGAGGGAAAGCTCGTGTTGCTCACCTTCGAAGGTGCTGCCCACAAGAGCGAGGTCTTCCTGAACGGCAAGCTGCTGGCGACCCACAGCTGCGGCTATACGGCGTTCACCGTTGACCTGACAGCCGCTCTTGCTCCGGCAGGACAGACAAACGTGCTCGCCGTCAAGCTGGACAGCCGTGAGTCCCTTGACCAGCCGCCCTTTGGCTACGTAATAGATTACATGACCTATGGCGGCATCTACCGTGATGTCTATCTTGAAGTAAAAAATGCTATTTATATAGAAGATATTTTTGTCAAAACGAAGAAGAATCACTTTGAGACCGAAGTGACGCTCAACAAGGGCGATATTCCTGCGGGGTATACGCTGCATCAGACCGTTGTTGGTGCTGCAAACGTTGCTGACACTGCGTCTTCTATCGTGGAAATCAGGCAGGGCGTTATGGGGCAGCGCACGCTTACCGAGGCGGCAGCCGCTCCCGTGGTGGAGTGGAATCTTGAAACTCCCGCGCTCTATAACCTTGTGACGGAGCTTTTTGACGGCGATGGAAAGCTTGTGGATGCCAAGACCGTGCGCTTCGGCTTCCGTGACATACGCTTTGACGAAACGGGCTTTTATCTGAACGGCATAAAGGTAAAAATCCGTGGTCTGAACCGCCACCAGAGCTACCCCTATGTCGGCTATGCCATGCCCAAGAATATGCAGATTGAAGACGCTGACATACTCAAATATGAGCTGGGGCTGAACGAGGTGCGCACTTCCCACTATCCGCAGAGCCAGCACTTTATCGCCCGCTGTGATGAGATTGGCTTGCTTGTGTTTACGGAGATTCCCGGCTGGCAGCACATCGGCGGGGCTGCATGGAAGGACATTGCCGTGCAGAACGTCAAGGATATGGTAAAGCAGTACCGCAATCATCCTTCGATTTTCCTCTGGGGTGTCCGCATCAACGAGAGCCAGGATGATGATGAGCTTTATGAGCGCACAAACAAGGCTGCCCATGAGCTTGATGCTACCCGTCCCACGGGCGGTGTCCGCTACCTGAAGCATTCGCACCTGCTTGAAGATGTCTATACATACAACGATTTCAGCCACTACGGCGAAAACCCGGGGCTGGCGGACAAGAAGGATGTGACCGACACCAAGAAGGGCTATATGGTGACGGAATACAACGGCCATATGTTCCCCACAAAGACGTGTGATGACGAGGTGCATCGCACGGAACACGCCGTGCGCCATGCGGCGGTGCTTGACGCGAGCGCCGCAAAGGAGGAGCTTGCCGGAGCGAGCGGCTGGTGTGCCTTTGACTACAACACGCACAAGGATTTCGGCGCAGGAGACAAAATCTGCTACCACGGCGTGATGGATATGTTCCGCAATCCCAAGCTTGCCGCAGCTGTATACCAGAGTCAGGAAGATGCCGATGTCGTGGGCGATGTGCTCTGCGTGTCATCGAGCATGGACATTGGCGAGTATCCTGCGGGTGCTATTGGAGACATCTGGCTCTTTACGAATGCGGACAGCGTAAAGTTCTATGAGAACAATATCTTTATCAAGGAATTCACGAAAGCTGACTCTCCGTACAGCCATCTTGCCCACGGTCCCATCCTCGTGGACGACTTCGTGGGAAACCGCCTTGTCGATGAGGATGGCTTCAAGGAAAAGGATGCAAAGGATGTGAAGGAATTCCTTATGATTTTGCGCAAGTATGCGGGCAATCTGGACAGGCTGACGCTCAAGGAAAAGGCACTTGCAAGCAAGATTGTGCTCGCCCGCATTTCCGATGAAAAAACGATGCGTGACCTCTATGGCAAGTACATCGCGGGCTGGGGTGGCTCTTCCATCGAGTATAAGTTTGAGGCGATACGTGGCGGCAAGGTCGTAAAGACTGTCATCAAGGTGCCTTCTCAAGAGGTGGCGGTAAAAGCCGTTACCCTGCGGACTGCGCTTGTGGAGGATATTTCCTACGATGTGGCTTCCGTGCGTCTGAGCGTGGTTGACGAGCGTGGCAACGTGCAGCTCTACTGTCAGGAAGCGGTGGCATTGCGGACCGAGGGCGATATCGCGCTCATAGGTCCTTCCCTTGTATCCCTCAAGGGCGGCATGGCAGGCTGCTATGTGAAATCCATCGGAAAATCAGGCACCGGTGCATTGGTCATCACCGACTGGCTTGGCAGGGAAACACGGGTTCCGTTTACGGTAAGTGAATAATGCAATAGAAAAGCAGGGTTTCCAAGGGGCGGCAAGCCCCGGACCGTGCCGGGGAATGGAGGGGGTTTAGGGGAGAAAAACCCCTCGCTTCGGAAGTAGGGGGGCTCCCCTAATTCAAGGGGGGACAGGGGAACTCCCCTGCCATCGCTCCTGGATGGGCTGCTACCCATTCGTTCCAGCCCCTGTTCACTTCATTGCAGGCTTTGTCCTTTGCCTCCTGTGCCATAAATGAGGCTTGGAAGCCGTTCAGAATAATCTGCTTTATCTGTTCCATGCCGATGTGGAGTACCTTGTGGATGTTCCAGTATTCGTCGATGAGGGAGACCTTGAAGAATGTTGGGTCATCGGTGTTGAGCGTGACGTTCACGCCGTTCTTTATGAGCGTTTTGATCTGGTGCTTTTTAAGCTTCTGTGCATATTTCCTTGTATAGGTGTTGCTCGTGGGGCTTACTTCAAGCGGAAGCCTTGTTGCCGCAAGCTCCTTCATGAACTCTGCGTCATAGGCGGCGCTGATACCGTGGCCAAGACGCTCTGCATGAAGCAAGTTGACGGCATCCTTCATAGACCAGCTGTCAACGGTTTCTCCCGCGTGGACCACCCGGTGGAGTCCCGCTTTTTCCGCGTTGATAAAGACGCTCTGGTAGTCTTTTGCAGGACCCTTTTCTTCATCGCCGCCAAGCCCTATGCCGATGATATACGGATTTTGTGCTTTAAGCACGAGGTCAAGGTTATTCTGTGCATTCTCCAAGCCAAAGGAGCGGCTCACGTCTATGATGACACGGACGGTGCGACCAGTCTTGCTCTGGATTGATTCAACGCCGTCTTTGATGATTGCTGACAGGTCATCGAAGGACCAGCCCTTTTTGATATGGGAAGTGGGGCTGAAAAAAGTCTCGCAATAGGTGATATTATTTCTTTCAAGATAAACAGCCAGGTCGTCAAAGACGCAGCGCAAATCTTTTATATCGGTAAACAGGTTCTGCACAGCTATGAAGGATTTGAGAAATCCCGCCAAATCTGTATAGTTGAAGAGCTGGTTAAGCGCTTCCTGCGTCATTTCATTGCCAGTCGATTTCTGATAGAGCTTTCTGATTGTCGTGTTACTGATGGCAGCTTCTTCATGGATATGAAGTTCAGCTTTGGGCACTGCCTTTAAAAGTTTATAAAACTCTTTCTTATTCATAGAAGAATTATAGCACGACTTTGGGAAAAATAAAAGTACAAAATGCAAATAAGGCGGGACTTTTCTGTGGAAACGGGGCAAGTTTTGCTTGACAGCTGTATATATTTATGCTAATTTTAAATAAAGGAAAAATATCCCAAGGAAGTATTTATGTCCAAAAAGATTTATATCGGTAATCTGAGTTACAGCACGGATGAAGACGGACTGCGCCGTTTCTTTGCCCCCTATGGAGAGATTGTTTCCGCCACAATCATCATGGACCGGCAGACGCAGCAGTCAAAGGGCTTTGGCTTTGTGGAGCTTGCTGACGAGTCCCTTATTATGCGCGCCATAGCCGGACTGAACGGCAGGGAGCTTGACGGCAGGCGGGTGCGGGTGAGCATGGCTGAAGAAAAGCCGCAAAGGCCACGCCGTCCCAGACAGGGGGACTCTCCCCGCAACTACGTTCCCGACAATCGGTATTGAGGAATGCGGATGAGCTTCCTGCCACAGGAATTCAGAGATTTCATTGCTCCCGGTGCTGACCGCGCGGAATTTATTCAGCAGTATCTTGCTGCGCGCGGGGTAAAATCTGCGCGCACGGTCATAGACGGCAAGCAGCACATTTTGGTGCAGTTTGGTTCTGCTTTGTACAATCCCCAGTTCAAGATAAAGACCGTGGTTGCCCACTATGACAGGGTTGAAGGAAGCCCGGGAGCGAATGACAACAGCGCCGCTGACTGGCAGATAATGAACTGGGCGGTGGAGCTCAAGGATTATCCGTCATTCCATAACGTGCGCATTTTCTTTACCGACGGCGAGGAGCTTGGCTGGAATGCAGGGGTGAGCGAGCAGGGGGCGTTTGGCATTGCAAGCGTGTTCCGCCGCCTCGGCATTACAAATGACGATGTTTACGTCTTTGACGCATGCGGCAGGGGAGAGGTGCCCATACTTGCGCGCACGCTCTTGCCCTCGCACATATCGTCCCAGTTTGTGAAGCATTTTAACGACCTCTATGAACGCAGTCAGGACTTGCTCCGCCGCGCCAGCCCCGGCAGATGGATGAGCCTGCCTGTGCCGTATAGCGACAATGCCTCTTTCCTTGCGTGCGGCATTCCCGCCGTTGCCATCACCATGCTTCCCGCAGAGGAGGCATCGCTTTATGCGCGGGAGCTGAACCGCAGCAAGGGGCTTGCAGACCAGGTGCTGAACCGAGAGGCGAGCAAGAAACGGCGGCTTTCCGGCGAAGAGGTGGAATATTCCTACAAGGAGCGTCTGCCGCGTACCTGGCGGCTCTTCCACACCGAGCAAGACAATGAAGCTTCCCTGTCGCAGGAAAGCTTCCGTGTTATGCGCAATATCCTTCTGACGCTCGCCGCGGCAAAATCAATGTAGCTTTGCAAGTCCGCCCGCAGCCTGCTGTATCTGCGTGGCGGTGTTGCTGATTGACTTTGTAGAGCCGGTAAAAGTCTGTATGCTCGTCTTTATCTGGCTGATGGTCGCGAGAATCTGTTCAAACGAGATAGTCTGCTGATTTGTAATGCTCTTTATTTCCATTATCTGTGAGAAAGTGTCATGCGCAGAATTCTGTATGTTGCCGAAGTGCCTTTCCACATCCTGCGACATCTGCATACCTTCCTGAATGTACTGCGTGGTGCGCTGTGAGGACGTGATGAGGGACTGCGAAGCCTGCTGTATGCTGTCTATGTGGGACTGAATTTCATGGATGCTCTCCATGACACTGTTTGCAAGCCTCCGTATTTCGGAAGCGATGATGTGGAAATTCCTGCCTTGGTTCCCCGCGCTGACCGCTTCAAGCTCCGCGTTGAATGCTATAATCCTTGTCTGCTCAGCTATATCCGTGATGAGCACTACCACAGAGCCGATTTTGTCTATCTGCTGGGTGAGGTTGTATATGCCTTGGATGATGTCCTTGTTTGCCGTTTCAATCTGCTGCATCTGCTCTATGTTCTGCTTGAGCACATCGAAGCTCTGCATAACGTCCGTCTTGGTGTGCTCGCAGCCCTGAGAGACATTGGTGAGCTTTGCCGCAATGTTGTTGAGAGAGCCCTGGGCGTTCATCATCGTCATGGAAATTTCCTGCACATCGGCATTCTGCACCATAGAGGTTGATTCCAGCTCCTTGGAGATGGCGGCGAGGTTTTCCGTCGTGCTCAGCACATCCTGGCTGATGCGGTGCGCCTTTCCCAGCAGCGCCGCGTAATCGTTTACAATCTCGTTGAGCAGATGGATGTTGTACTGCATGGTGTCAAAGAGGTTCGTCCTGATGTGGATGCGCTGCTGCCCGTCGGCGATGATTTCCTCTATGGCTTCTGCCAGCGTGTCGGCGTTCACCTTTATATTTTTGTGGAAAATCCTGCAAAGCGCAATGTAGATGACGGCATTGATGAAGCCCATCAAGCCGACCTTTGAGATTATGATTGCAAGCGCAACGACGTTTTCTTCTCCCGCTACCTGCAGGGGAATGAGGAGGAGCATGCCGCCGATGAAAAAGAGCGGGATGATGAGGTACAAAAAGGCACGGAGGCTGAGGCTTACGCCGAAATGTTTCTTTTTGTCGATGAGCTCCCTGTCAATTCCCTGTTCCAAAAGCTGCTCGCAGTAGCCGCTGCAAATCTTTTCCGAATAGTTAATGGCAAGCAGTCCGGCAATGTAAGAGCCAAAGGTAAACGCAGCATACACTATGCAGATTTGCTGAAAGGGAATGTCTACCTGCGGCAGCACTGCGCAGAGGGTTACGATGATTGTGGCGCAGATAAAGAAATACAGAAAGGTCTGCAAGCCCTTTTTTGCGGGAAACCGCGCGATTTTTACAAAGAGGGCTGTCAGCGACTTTGTATCGGTCATCTTTTTTCCCTTCCAGTCCGCAATGCCCTCGGTGATTTTCTTGGTGAGGATATTGTTGGTGAGCGGAGAAAAGATGAACTCTGCGGCAAGCACGACAATTCCGACAATGATGAACGTCGATTTAAGCTTCTCAAAAGGAATGATGATGGAGCAAGCGCCATACGTAAAAACCGTTCCTGCCGAAATGAGGTTGGGCAGTATGCCCCGCTTGTATACGATTGAACTGAATGCTGTCTTGTCAGTCATCTGCTTCCTCCGTTGCGTTATTGATTTTTCCGAGCTTGTCTGCATTTTCCCTGAGTGTCTTTGACGTGTCGATGAGCGTCTGCGTTGACAGAGAGAACTGCTGTATGCTGATGCTTATCTGCTGCAATGTCTTGCTTATCTGCTCAAAAGACGTTGTCTGCTGGCTGGTGAGGCTCTTGATTTCATTTGCCGCATCCGCATTCTGACGGGATGAGACGTTTATGTTCTGGGAGCTCCCTTCAAGCGAATATGCCATCTTCATGCCTTGCTGTATCTGGAGCGTGTTAGCCTGAGAGAAACGCACGAGCATATCCACGGCGTTCTGGATTTCGCCTATGGAATTCTTTATTTCCTTCGTGCTGTCCATGATATTGTTTGCCAGACGCCTGATTTCCGTAGCGACATTGCGAAAGTTCTGCTTGTCCGACTGCACGGAGGCTGCTTCCAGCTCCGTGTTGAAGGCTATTATCTTTGTCTGGTCAGCGAGGGAATTGATGAGGTTCACGATGTCCCAGATGGAATTTACCTTGCCGCTGAGCTCTTTGATGCCGTCTAGCGTGGTGTTGTTTGCGTCCATGATCTGCTGCCTGTTTGCCAGCGAATCCTGCAAGATCTGGCAGCCGGAAGATACATCCTGCACTGTTTTGTCAGCAATTTCAGCAACGTGGATAATCCGCTCCTCTATATTTTTTGAGAGCGCGTTGTTGCTGTCCATCGTGGAAAGAATTTCCGTGGTGGCAGCCGACTGCTCAAGTGCGGTGCTTTCCGTGTCGTTTGATATGGAGATGAGCTGTCGAGATGACTCCGTTATGCCGGTGCCGATGGTGCTTGCGGAGCTGAGCGTGTGCTGAAGCAGCAGTATCGTCTCGTTTGCCAGATACTGGCCGTAGGCTATTTCATCGTGCAGGTCGGTGGGCAGCAAGTCTGTGGTGTTCAGCCTGCTGTTGCGTATTTTTTCCAAGGTGCCTGCCATCGTCCGTGTGCTCCGGTAAAAGCGCAGAAAAAAGAGCATGATAAGGCAGAGCAGCAGCACCATGTTGCAGGCAGAGTTGATGAGCAGCCGCTTTATCTGGAGGTTGTGCGGGGGACGGAGCGCGGGATTGTCCAGCGGCAGAAAGCCCGTGATGATAATGGTGCAGGTTATAGCCGTTATAAGGAGGAAGGGAATGATGATGTAGAGCCCTATCTGCCGCCACAGGCTTTGACCGAATATTTTTTTCCGCGCCGCATACGCTTTGTCCACGCCGTCTTTTACCAATTTGATTGCGTAGCGGCCGCATACCCTGTTCATCACACTGTAGGCGAAAAGCGATGAGAAAAAAGCTCCGCTGAGCAGCTCCATGAACATAATCGAAGAGACATCCCGCGGCGAATTGAATTTGATGCTGAAAGTCAGCGACATAGTGATGGCAATGCTCACAAAGTAAATGCCCGTCAGAATGCCGTTTATGAAGGGAAGCTGCTTGATTCGTTCGAGCAGCTTTGTGCGCTCCCGAGAGCTTGTCGTGGAGTCATAGGTTTCGCAGTCATTTGCAACGCGGTAGACGATGATGTATCTGATGAGCGGCACAATAGAGCATTGCATTGCGATGAGGAGGATGAGCAGATCCTTCATAGCTTTTATCGCAACGCCGAGCGGCTGCAGTGTGGAGAGCATGGCATAGAAAAAAATGAGAAATGCCACAACGATGTCTGCGGCAAAGCTGAGCAGCAATGCGTTTCGTTTGAATGTCATAAGTCTTTCTCCTGTCCGTCTGCCTGCGGGGAGGCATTCAGTTTATCTATGAGGTTCTGGATTTGCTGGGAGTCATGCTGCAGGCTGTGCACGGTGGTGGATATGACCTGCGAGGAGGCATTTATGTTCCCCAAATCGCTCTTTATCTGCTGCAGGGCAAGGACAATCTGGCTGAATTCCTTCGCCCGCTCTTCGATTGAGTCCTTTATCTGGCGGGAATTCGCAGTGGTGGCGGCTGCGGAACTCTGGATGCTGACGAAACGCTGTTCCAGCAGCGTGGAGATTTCGTTTCCTTCCGCTATTTTGTCCATGCAGTTCTGTCCCGTACCGATGAGATTTTCGCTGGCAAGCTTGATCTTGTCAATCTTTGTCTGTATGTCCTTGGTGAGCGTGATGGTTTTGTCCGCAAGCAGGCGTATCTCCTTTGCCACGCTGTCAGACTCCATGTTGCCGCCCGCTTCCAGCTCAGTGTTGAAGGCGATTATCTTTGTCTGCGTGGCGACGGAGTTGATGAGGTTTACAATGTCCTGCACGTTGTTGAGCTTGTTCGACAGACTCTGTATGCCGTTGATGGTCGTCTGGTTTGCTTCGGTGATGTCCTTCATCATCGAAAGGTTGCTGTGGAGCTTCTTGAAATTCTTGTTCACCTGGTCAGAAGTCTGGTTAGCCACATTGATAACCTCGTCCACCGTCACCTGTATCTTGGTTGAATTGTCAGAGATTGCTTCCATAGTGTGGAGTATCCCTTCCGACGTGGCGAACTGCTCCTTTGAGGTTGATGCCGTCTCATTGGCAATCGAAGAAAGGCTGATTGCAGAGTCGTTGATGGTCGTATTGATGCGCGAGGTGTCTGCGATGAACTTGCGGAACAGGAGGAGCGTCTTGTTGAGCAGGTGTATGGAGTAGGATATTTCATTGGAAAAGTCCGTCGGAATCAGGCGGATGTTTTTCGTCTTGTTTTCGCTGATGGCGCCCAGCATCTGAGTCATCAGGGCTGAGTAGCGCCTTATGCGCTGAAAGAACAGAGTGGCCAGCGCGCTTATGGTTGCTATGTTGACGAGCGATATGTATATCATCGTGCGCTCCGTGTGGTTGAGCCGCACCACCAGAATGCAGAGGACTATGCAGAGAACCACCGGCAGCGTTACATACAGCAAGAAGAGCGCAAACATCGGTATGCCAAAGAAATGCTTTTTGTCTATGATGTCATCTGCTGGCATCCGCTCCGTGATGGCAAAGATTGCGGCTGAGCACTGCAGCTGGGTGTTGTGCAGGGAAAGCGCAAAGGCGATGTACGTGGTGACGGTACAGATGATAAAGAAGGTGCTCGTCGTGTACAGGTCAAAGTGAAAGATGCCGACAAAAGCGACGGACTGCAAAAAGGAACCCGCGACAAAGTGGAAGTAGGTTTCCAGAGCCTTGTGGATTGGATAGCGCAGAATGTGCTTGATAAGGGCGTGCTGCTCCTTCTTTTCCATGCCGGAAGTAAAAAAGTAGGCGATGTCGTTAGACAGCCCTTGGGTGATGAAGTGATGCGTAAAGCGGGCGGTGAGAAACTGCTCAAGGGCAAAGATAGCGCTCGCTATCACCAGGACGGGGATAATGACTTCCGGTGGCATGGTGATGAAGATGAGTCCGTATAAGAAAATCAGCAGGGCAGAGAGCGCGTTGTAGGGAATGCTGGTCAGAAAAATGCGCTGCTCAAAGGTCTTAATTTTTATCCCCATCGTGTTCCTCCCTGATGGCAGTGAGCTCCTGCGAGGTCTGGCGCAGCCTTTCTGCCACGTTCTTTATCTGCTGCGTGGTGCGGGAAAACTCATCAAAGCCTATGCTCATCTGTGAAAGGCTTGTGTTTATCTGCGAGAATGACTCGTACTGCCCCTTGATGATGTTCTGGATAGACGTCGCGCTTTCATAGGTTATATTGCTTGAGATAAGCAGTTCGTGGAAGTTTTCTTCCAGACCGGAGAAAAAATCGCTGCCTTCCC
>CAKZZK010000246.1 GCA_937885235.1 uncultured Treponema sp. | reverse complement strand
AGTCCCTAAATTTTTAGGTGCTTAACTTGACAAAATCGCTTACGAATGACAGTAGCTTCAAAGACTTTTTTACTTAAATCCTTTAATCAAGCTCAAAGGCACCCGTATACAGCTTATAGTAGCGCCCCTGCTTTGCCATAAGCTGGTCATGATTGCCGCGCTCAACCACGCTCCCTTTCTCCAGCACGATGATTTCATCAGCATTACGCACCGTGGAAAGCCTGTGGGCAATCACAAAGACAGTGCGCCCTTCCATGAGACTGTCCATGCCTTTTTCAATGAGCGCCTCAGTACGGGTATCAATGGAAGAGGTTGCTTCATCAAGGATAAGGACCGGCGGGTCTGCCACGGCGGCACGGGCGATTGCGAGCAGCTGCCGCTGTCCCTGACTCAAGTTCCCCCCGTCGCCGGAAATGAGCGTGTCATAGCCGTGCTCCAGATGGCGGATAAAGCCATCTGCATTGGCAAGCTTTGCCGCCGCAAGCACCTGTGCTTCGCTTGCCTCAAGGTTGCCGTAGCGGATATTGTCGCGGATGCTGCCCGTAAACAGGTGTGTGTCCTGCAAGACCATGCCGAGCGAACGGCGCAGGTCATCCTTTGCAATATCCTTAAGCGGAATGCCATCATAGGTAATGCTTCCCTTGCCCTCTTCAATATCATAGAAGCGGGTAAGCAGATTGGTAATCGTTGTCTTGCCCGAACCGGTGGAACCCACAAGGGCAATCTTTTCGCCCGGACGCGCATGGAGGTCAATGTGGTGGAGCACCTCTTTTTCCGGCACATAGCTGAAAGACACATCGGTGAAATTCACATCGCCGCGAAGCTTGAGCAGCTTGTGCTCATCATCATCGGCATGGGATTCAAAGAGCTCCTTACCCTGCGCCCTTTCATAAAGCGCATTGTCAACGCGCCACGCCCATTCCCCCGTAGCCGCAAAGGACTGCACAAGGTGAACTTTGCCGTCAGAACTTGCCTGCGGTAGCGTTTCGCTGGCGTTTACAAGCGTCACCGTACCTTCGTCTACCTCGTCTTCCTCGTCGATAACGGCAAAAATGCGTTCAGCACCGGCAAGCGCATTCAGAATGCTGTTGAACTGCTGGCTCATCATCGTAATCGGGCGGCTAAAGCTGCGCGTGTACTGCAAAAAGGCGGCAATAGAGCCTAAATCCAAATGCCCAGAGATAACGCGCATTGCCCCCACTATAGACACAATAGCGTACTGCACATGGCTCAGGTTGCCCAGAATGGGCATCAGTATATTCGCAAAGGTATTGGCACGGGTTCCCGCCGCGCAGA
>CAKZZK010000245.1 GCA_937885235.1 uncultured Treponema sp. | reverse complement strand
GTGCCGTCCGGCGCGTGGTAGCGCTCTACACCTAAAATCTGCCATTCAGTGACAGCCTTTTTTCCATATACCTCGTCCCAAATTTGGTGGGGACGGTTTTCCACATCAAGCCTGAAATAGAGTTCCATCTGTCCGTGCGGCGCTATGCCTTTTTTGGCAAGCACGCCATCTAACAGTGCCACGTATTCTTTAGACACTTCCCCCGCCGCAAACTGGCGGCAAAGTTCCCTGTGCGCTTCCTTGGTAAAGGCGAGCACGAGCAGGCCGCTTGTCTCCATGTCAAGGCGATGTACGGCAGGCTGTGTGATGCAGTCGGGGAAGAGCCGCTTTACGCGGTTTACAATGCAGTCCTGCTTGTCGGGACCGCGCCCCGGCACGCTGAGCAGCCCGCTCTGCTTGTTCACCACGATGATGTCTTTGTCGCAATAGAGGATTTCTATGCCGAGCATGGCGGGCAGGATGATGCCGCAGCGCTCGTCGCAGGGAGGCATAGGCTGCGGCTCTGCGTCAGCTGGCGCAATATAATAGAAGATTTCGCACAGGCTCAAAGGCTGCAGGCCGTGAGAAAAAGCATAGTCCAAAAGCTTTGGCGCGCAGCAGTCCCCCGTGCCCGTCGGTGGCAATGCCCCGCCAAGCCTTTCCCTGCAGATGTCCTGCAAGCTGCGCAGGGAGCCATCGGCGCAGTGAAAGGCATAGAGTTCGTGAACTTTTTGGAGCGATTCCGTGGTAAGACTGCATCGGCGGCTGACGAGGGCTTTCTCTTCAGCACTCGGTTCTCCCTGCCGCCCCTGCCTGAGTGCATTGATGGCGGCAGTGAGCGAATGGATTTCCGCATCGTTTTTTGTGAGGGCCATCGCAATGGCGTCTGCCCCTGCGATGGGCGGCACATAGATTCGCCCAGGGCTGTCTTGCTTTGCCTTCAGTATGCGGGTGGTACCGGAAAGACAGCGCAGAAAGACTTCCTCTCCGCCCTCACTGCGGCAAACAAGCGCGCCGAGCATAACGCCCTGACAGACTCGCTCGCTTTCCGCCGCCGTAGTCTTTTCAATGACGAGGCTTTTATCTCTGAGCTCCGCGAGCATCACTTTGCATTCGGCGAAGGCTTTTTCCTGTGGAAACGGGGGAAACATCTGTATCACCTTTTGACCGTCAGAAGCAGATGCCGAAAAAGAGCCCCGGCAGGATGTGCAGGTCTTTGCCGAGCGAATACTGCTGTGCCAAGTATCTTGCCTCCGTATAGCCGTCGTTAAAGCCAGAGATGATGAAATCCATGCTGCTTCCCGCTGTCAGGCTGAAACTGCGGGTGACTTTGAGCGTGAACGAAGCGTGCAGCGAGGGCAAGAGATAAAACGCCCTGCCGTCATCCTCCGCCTGCCAGCGAAGCCGTGCAAAGGCTGCAAGGTCCAGGCAGAGGGGGCTCACGAGCGTAAGCTGCGTGCCAAGCCCGGGCGAAAGCTCCCAGCTTCTGCCGTTGGCCGACGTGCCGGTGCCCGCAAGCAGTGTGCCGTACAGGAAGGGCGTTCCCAGCTGGAAACCGCAGCAGAGGTCGCCCGCAGAATCCGCATTCAGCACGGGATGGAGTCGTATCTGCTGCCGCTGCCTGTATCGCTCCGGACTCTCCTCATCGTGGGGCTGCTCATGGCCTCCCTGCGGGTAAAAGACATACGGAGTGCTGCGTGAAATGCGGATAGTCCGGGGTGTTCCTTCGTCCAAGAGCTCGCCACAGGAGGTGAAGCGCTGTTCTGTTATGGTCACGGAAGACGGCAGGAGGCTTTTGTGGCGGATGATGACCGCAAGCCTCCTGTTCCAGGGAAGTCCGATGATCGTTTTGTTCGGCTTGCTCTGGAAAACGACGAGGGGCGGCTTTACGGAAGTATAGATGATGTGCCCGTCAGCCACGGAAGCGAGTATGTTTCCCTCGCCGTCAAAAACAGTCGCGTCTTCCATGCCCTCCACGATGAGCTTGCTGCAACCGAGCGTTGAAAAAAGCTCGCTTTCAGCAAGCGCAAGCAGCCAGCAAAGGTAGGTTTCGTTTGCATGCATATCCGCAAGGGCAGTGAACATATAGTCATACATGCCCTTGGTTCTCTTGTTCAGCCATCGCGTGAGAAAGGAGGACTTTCCCTGCTCTGGAGAGGGATTTATAGATGTGCTCAGCTTCATGATAAAGTCGTGCAGATTGGGAAAGGAGCTGTAATATTGCGCTATGTCCGTGCTGATTGAGCGGGATATTTCCGCCGCCTGCGTCTGGATAAAGGGGCCTGCTTTGAACGGGCAGTATTCGCGCCCGATGAGCTTTTTGAAATAGACGTTCATCCGCGGCAGATATTCGTTTTCAAAGCTTTCATAGTCGGTATTCCAAGCATTTATCAGAGTGAGCGTATGACCATAGCGGTGAAAGCTCCATTTGCCGTCATAGAAGGGAAATGCGGGAATGATATCTTCTGCGTTCACCAGATTCCAGATAAAGCCGTAATCATCCTCCGCATTAGACGGAATGGAAGTGATGTTCGGCGCGGAAAACGTGTAGGTGTATATATTGTCCGCAGTGAACAGCCCCATGTTGGCAAGCTCCGCTGCAAGCAGGTTTGCCACAGCGCCGCCCCTGCTGTGCCCCGCCATCAGGACATAGGTATGTTTTTTGTCTATGCCCTTTCCGTCCAGATAGCGGCAGAGCGCCTGCCGTATCTGCTCAGAAGCCTTTGCAAAGCCGCGGTGGATGAAAGTGTTCTCCTGTTCCCCGTCGTTTATGTTGAGGTTTGAAATCCATTCGTTTTTTCCCGCCGGCGTTCCCCGTATGACGATGAAGAGCAGGGTACGCTCCCCCTGTGCAGACGCTATTGTCTTTGCCGCAAAGCTGAATGCACACTGGTCGTTGCCCCAGGAAGAATCCTCGTAATCTAAATCGTAGTGCAGTTCCATATCCTCATCAGCTACGCCGAATATGCGGTAGGTTTCTGCCATGTCGCTGTAAGAGAGCTCGGCAAGCATACAGGCAGCCCGCGCCAGATTATGGTTGTAGATGGTGGCGGGAGCAGCCCCCAGCCATGACTCTTCCCACTCGATTTCCACGGGCACTGCCTCTGCGTACAGGGAGTTAAATCCGTTGATGCGGAAAGTGAGCGTTTCCGCAGAGAGGGAAAAGAGTGCCAATAGCAAAAGACAGGACAGAAATAACTTTTTCATTGGTATGTGTGCACCTAGCCTAGCAATGCGAGTGCGGCCTCACGGTCAACAGCGCGAACCTTCTCTTTTATCTGCCGGAAGCGCTCGCTTTCTTTCGGCGGCACAGCGTGTTCATCAAGCATGGCTATGATGCTGTCCGCCATGTCAAAATCAAATGCGGTGATGCAGTCTTTCAGGTTTGCAAGCGAGCGCGCATAATCATCTTCGCTGAGCAGCTGTTTCGCGGGCTCTTCCCCGCCGCCGAACAGCGGAGCAAGTGAGGTCCAATACGCGCGGTAGTGGGAAAGCAGGGCTGGAGTGCGGGCGGCGATGGCTTTTGCATCCTGCCTGTCCCCGCAGCCTTCAAGATACGCCGCCTCTTGGGAAAGCGCATCCGCCCCGATGAGCCGCGCGGAGCTTTTGAGCGCATGCACAAGTATGGTATAGTTTTTGAAATCCCCCTGCTTCTCGTATGCTTCAATGGCAGAAGCCTTGCTGTTGATTGCCTCGTAAAAGTCCTTCAAGGCTTCCTTGAAGACCTCCTCGCTCCCGCAGTTTTTTAAGGCGGCGGCGGCATCTATGCCCTTTGGCACCGTGAAAGACGGCATAACAGGGCCAGCAGCCTTTTCATCGCTTTTCTGCACCTTTGTGATGCGCTCCGGCGGCAGGTAGGAGATCAGCAGCTTTTCAAGCTTGCCGCTTTCTATGGGCTTGGTCAGATAGTCCGTGAATCCCTCGTTGAGGTACATCTCCCGTGCACCAGAGATGGCGTTGGCGGTGAGCGCTATGACGGGGGCTTTCTTGCTTTGATTTGCGTCCATAGTCTGCATGACGTGGAGCGTCTCTATGCCATCAAGCCCCGGCATACGGTGGTCAAGGAAGATGAGGTCGTATTTCTTTTCCGCCACCAGCTGCAGGGCTTTCTGACCGCTTTCCGCCGTGTCTATCTGTATCTGCGTCTGCTTGAGCAGCCCCTGCACCACGGTGAGGTTGAGCTTTGTGTCATCAACCACAAGGATGTGCGCATCGGGGGCATGAAAGCTTTCGTGGTACTCGCTGTTTGCCTTGACGAATTTTTCGTACATCTCCATAAAGTTGCCCATCGCCTCCCAGCTGACAACTTTCTGTTTGACGGCAAAGGAAAAATCGGAGCCTTCGCCATACACGCTCTTCACTTCAAGGTGACTGTCCATAAGGGCAAGCAGCTGCTGCACTATGTTCATGCCGAGCCCCGTTCCCTCTATAGTATGGTTTCGTTTTTCTTCAATGCGCTCAAAGGCATGGAAAAGCTTTGGCAGGTCCTCTTTCTTGATGCCTATGCCGGTGTCTAGCACCTGCACCCGCAGCATGATGTATCCGTCTTCCGCCTTTTCCCAGCCTATATTCATGGTGACGGTGCCTTCCCGCGTGTACTTGACGGCATTGGTGAGTATGTTCAAAATGCACTGCTTTATGCGCAGCTCGTCGCCGAAGAGCTTGTGCGGCGTCTTTTCGTCCACGTTTATCTTGAGGGCAAGTCCCTTGTCTGCCGCGCGCTGGGAAATCATATTTACAAGGTCATTTATGGAAGAACTCAGTTCATATTCCACGGGGATTATTTCCATCTTGCCAGCCTCTATCTTGGAAAAATCGAGGATATCGTTGATGAGGCTTAAAAGCGATCTGCCCGCGCTCTTTATGTCCGCAGCGTAGGCGATGATTTCCTTCTCCGAGCTTTCCCGCAGTATCATCTCGTCAAGACCGAGCACGGCGTTTATAGGCGTGCGGATTTCATGGGACATATTCGACAGAAAGGCGGTCTTTGCCTTGTTTGATTCCTGCGCAACCCGCAAATCTTCTTTGAGCCTTTGCTCTTCTTGAATCCATGAAATGTAAGAGGTGAGCTTGCTCGTGGTCTTTTTGAGCGACTGGAAGAGCTCTCCAATTTCGTCTTTGGTCTTGATGTGCAGCAGGTGTATGTCAAGCACGGAGTTCTGTTCTTCTTTGGTAGTGTCGCTCGCAAAGTCGTTCATCGCCTTTGACATGAGTCGGATAGGGCTTGCGATGTAAATTTGCGCATAGAGGTTTGCAATGTGGAGGACGGGGTAGGCAAAGGTAATCAGCATAAGGATGAGCTTTGCGTTAAAGAGCATGGTGGCTTTTGCAATGAAGATATCCACAATGCTTGCCTGCTGGACGGCGTAATTTGTCTCGATGAAGAGGAATGCGCTGAACATAGCTGCCCCGACGATGAGCACGAGGGCTTCTATAAAGAGGATGCGCATGATTTTAAAGCTGATTGGGGAGTGCTTTCCCCCAATGAAGATGGCAGCAGTTCCTTCGGTACTTGCATCAAAGTGCACGAAGGCCGGAAAAAGTTGCCGAATTTTTGGGGGTGCATAGTTAAAGATAACGTAGCCACAGCACGCGGTGAGAAGCGCTGATGGAATAAGAGTTAGAAATTCGCTGCAGATATTTTGTATGCTTATGGTTTGCTCCCGCAATACCAATACCAGTATATTGCTGGCAATGCTTATGATGAGAGCAGAGAGCGGTACAAAAAGTGCTGTGAGCGCTTTGCTTTTGTACCATCGGTACTTGACGGGAATAAAGGTGACTGCCGCTATCAATTCTCCAAGAAAGAGAAAGCTTGAAATAGCTCCGTATTTGACGGTAAGAAAGCAAAAGACTGCAAGGAAGATGAAGATGGCGGGTAACTCGCCGCAAAGCGTGACGAGTAGCTGTATATAGAAGAGCGGTAAATCGTTTCTGACCGTCAGTGGACCGATGGTAAAAGCTTCTGCCTTGAACGGAAGCCGCAAAAGATAGAGGACGGACGTGATGACTAGCGTGATGAGGGTGACTGCCAGATATATCAGTTCCTGCTTCCGGCGATGTGAAAAAATATGCTTCATATATATTGCAGTATATACTACTATGCGTTTTATTGTAAGTATGTGTGGGGGAGCATATACGCTCCGCAATCCTTGTGCGCTCTTTCCCTTTCCATACTCCTCCCTTCCCGCCATCCCCCTGCGGCAACCGGTTTCCGCAGGCGCCCTCCCTTTATCAGCCTATTTTAAGCCCCCGCGCAAGGGACCACATCCCCCCCCGCCGCTCC
>CAKZZK010000244.1 GCA_937885235.1 uncultured Treponema sp. | reverse complement strand
GACCACCGAGATCTACACTCTTTCCCTACACGACGCTCTTCCGATCTTTTTCATTAAGTTCCCGCATCATAGAGAGTAGGAACAGCAAATCTCTTTCACTGTCACACATGTTTTTTCCTTATTTCTTTTATAGCCTTGATGAGGACTTCGTTATCCTCGTGTTTCCGCACGGCGATGCGGTAATCACAGCCCGAAAGCCCCCGGAAGTCAGCGCAGGAACGTATGAGCAAGCCCATTTCCAAAAGCTGCTGATACAAGTCCAGATCATCCATATTAATAGAAGAAAAAAACACAAAATTTGCCTCGCCCTCATACACCGTAAAGCCAAGAGACGAAAGCTCTCGAGACAGATAGGCACGTTCCCCTGCGACAAGATGGCGCGACTGCACCACATAATCATCCTCTGCCAGCGCCGCGAGACCGGCAATCTGGGCGGGCAGGGATACGCTCCATTCCGGCTGCAGGGCGCGCATTTTTTGCAGGAGCATGGCGTTTGAAGTGACCGCATAGCCAAGGCGCAGGGAAGGAATGGCGTACAGCTTGGTAAAGGCATCTATAACGATGAGGTGCGGATGGTCTGGCACAAGGCGCAATAACGAGCGGGCTTCTCCACCTGTGACAAAACCAAGAAAGCATTCGTCCACAACAAGGAATATATGCCGCTCCTCACAGGCATCAGCAATGCCTTCAAGCAGGGAGGGCTCAATGACGTTTCCCACGGGATTTTGAGGATTACACAGGAAAAGCATATCTGGCTTGCCCGCAAGCAAGGCTTCGGGGGAAAGCCGCAAAGCAAAGCTTTCTTCGCGCCGCAAAAAATGATATGAAACAGCTACACCGCGGGAGCAGAGTGCCCGCTCATAGCCTGAAAACGAGGGCGCCAAAAGCAGGGCGCTTTTAGGATTCACCGCGGCAACGAGGAGCGCAATCAGTTCGGAAGCGCCATTGCCGCATAGAATCCGCTCTTTATCCACAGCATCTACCGCCCGCTTTTCCGCCAGCGCGGCGCGAAGCTTCCCGCATGAAGCATCGGGATAGCGTGCAAGCGCTGCCCTCGCGCTATCGGGCTTTGACTGCGAAAGCAGAGCCGCCAGCGCAGTCTGCACCCCAGCGGGGACACCAAGCGGGTTCACGTTCACCGAAAAATCAAGCGACACCCCTTCCGCTTCCGACAACTCTCCGCCATGGTGATAGCTGCCGTATCTGGGACTTTCTTTCCGCTCCCGCAACAGGGCAATGACGCGCTCGTAATTCTCAGGCCGGTGAGGGAATGTGCAACCCGTGCACAGCTTGACAAGCCGTCCCGCCTTTTCCTTATATGTGGGAGTTCCGGGACAGGGACGCAGGGCGTAGAGCGGGCAGTAGCAAAACAGGCAGTTAAAGTCCGCCAGCCCTTCGTGGCAGGGAAAATAGCGGCAGCTGCGGTTTTCAAAGAAGCGGGAGGAGTTTTCCATCAATCCGTAAAGCGAATCTTCTGCCAGAGGTTGTTGTACTTGTCCAAGCCCTCGCCGAGATCGTTCTTGAGCTCGCAGGTATATGCCTGCTCTGCCGTATACATTGGCTTCTTCGTCGCATACTGTTCCGCCTCCAGATTTACCGTGCACGGATAGCGGAACGCATCCAGGAACTTGGCGTATTCCTGCGGATTGTGGATGAAATTGATGAATTCATTCGCAAGCTCGTAGTGGGGAGCGTCCTTCAAGATACACATGCTGTCAAGGCAGGCGGGACCTCCCTCCGCGGGGATAAAGAAATCTATCATCTCGTCCCAGCGGTCTTCGGGCACCTCTCCAAAGACGATTTCGGGATAACCCTGGCAGAGCCAGAAATCACCGCTCGCAAAGGATTTGCCAAAGCCCTCTGCATCAAACTTGACAAGATTGGGCTTCCACTGCTTGATGACAAGCTCCGCAGCCTCCGCAAGCTCACCGTCGTCGAGGGAATTAACGCTGTAGCCAAGGCAGGTAAGAGCATCGCCAAGCACGTCGCGCATATCGTCCATCATCGTCGTGTGACCGGCAAAGCGTTTGTCGGAAAAGATATTCCACGAACGCTCATAGCTGCCTTCGGGCACCTTTGTCTTGTTCACATTTATGCCGCAGGCGCTCAGCGCATAGGGCACGGCATATTTCATCGTGGGGTCATGCGTTGCCATTTCCAGTACGCGCGGGTTGATTTTGTTCCTGTTCGTCAGCTTGGACTGATCCAGCTCCCGCAGCATTCCCTGCTTTATCATGATGGAAACAAAGTCATTTGAAGGCACCACAATGTCATAGCCCTTCGCACCTGCGCGGAGCTTTGCGTACATCTCCTCGTTGGTGGAATAGCTGTCAAGCCTTACCGTGCAGTCAAATTCTTTCTCAAAGTCACGGAGCACTTCATCCGGCGTGTAATACGTCCAGTTGTACAGGTACACAACCCGCTCATCATTCTTCTTGCATGATATGAGCGACAAAACAGCGGCTAAGCAGCCCGCAACAGCGATGATTTTGGCAAAACCTTTCACTTCTTTCTCCTACGTTATCTAACCTCAGTGGATTTCTCGGCAGGGAAACACTTTTCCCTGCTTCAGTATTCGTGTACAACAACGCCGCATTGCTATCCGACAATGCGGCTTAAAATCTCAACCTACAACTGCCCCAGCTTTTTTCCCACCAGCTCGGCGGCAATCTTGGGGTTTGCCTTGCCGCGGCTCTCCTTCATCACCTGCCCGGTGAGCCAGCCGACAACGTTTGTCTTTCCTGCCTTGAAGTCAGAGACGGCCTTGGGATTGGCGGTGATGACCTTGTCCACAATGGCATCGATGGCACTGCTGTCACTCACCACCTCCATGCCCTCTGACTTGATGATTTCATCAGGCATTTTACGGGTTTCAAGCATCTTGGCAAAGACCACCTTGCCCTGAGCGCCGGAGATGCGCCCTTCGTCTATGGCATTCACAAGCGCGGTGATATGCTGCGGGCTTATCGTTACATCGCGTATAGTCTGGCTCTTTTCATTGAGCACGGCAAGCAGCTCGGCAAGAATCCAGTTGGCAACCTTCTTGACGTTCTTTGCCCCCTTTGCGGCTTCCTCAAACCACAGGGAAAGCTCCCGGCTCGTGGTAAGCGTCTCCACATCAAAATCCGAAAGGCCGTATTCCTTCTTAAGCCTGTTGCGCTTTGCTTCCGGCAGCTCGCCTACCCTACCCCCCGCGCGGGCAATAAGCTCCTCGCTCACGCTGAAGGGCTTGATATCCGGCTCCACCACAAAGCGGTAATCCACAAAGCTGTTCTTAGTGCGCTGCACCACCGTCTCGCCCTTTTCCTCGTCCCAGCCCATCGTTACCTTAAAGCCAGGGTTAAACTCTTGCCTGTCGTTTATGAACTCGTCTAGTTGCCGTTTTGCCTCGTAGGTGCAAGCGTCCTTTATCGCGCGGAAGGAGTTTAGGTTCTTTATTTCAGAAATTGGCGTGTGGAAGAGCTTTCCGTTCTCCCATACGTTTAGGTTGATGTTCGCGTCGCATCTCGTATTGACTTCTTCAAGGTTTCCGT
>CAKZZK010000243.1 GCA_937885235.1 uncultured Treponema sp. | reverse complement strand
TCCTTCTATCAGAAGGGCATTGATTCCAAAAAGGCGAGGAGGCTGGCAAGTGAATAGCCTGAAACGCCGCTGGCTGCTGTTTTTTGTTTCCTCACTGATTTCTGCGGTACCGGTTTTGGCAGCCGGCAGAGGCGGGCAAGAACTTGTCAAGGCGGGCAGCTGGCTGTATGATGCCGTCACCGCTCTGGCTTTGGAATGCGGGCAGGTGAACTTTGCTGACCAGGCCCCGCTTTCCATTGCCGAGCTGAAGCTCTATGTTTCAGAAATAGACTACAGCAGGCTGAGCATTGCGGGCAAGGCGCAGTACAAACGCATCATTGCCTATTTTGACGAGCAGAACATTTCGCTTGATTCCGACATTGTTTCTCTGGGCATCGATCCTGAAATCAACATAGAAGGATATTATAAATCCAATGACGATATAGCCTGGGTCTATGACCGCTATGAGCGGCGCCCGCTTTTGAGCACCCCCTTCACGCTGGGGGTGTCCGACTATGTGACGCTGAGCACTGACATAAAGCTCGGCGAGAACAAGGGGCAGATGGCGCATAACGATAATTACTCAAATGTCCCCATTGCGCCTGATGAAATAGACATCAACTTTCCGGATACCGGCTACCTGAGCACGGGCTACAAGTTTACCGATACGACGGGCGTAAACTTCCAGCTTGGCATGGGGGCGCAGGATGTGGGGCGCAGTCTGTCGGGCAGCGTCATCACAAGCAGGTACATGACGGGGGCAAGCTACGCCAATTTTGAAATATTTAATCCCGCCATCCGCTACACGATGAATGTGACGCAGTTCAATGTGGACAAGTACATGTACTCGCACCGCCTTGATATGCGTTTCTTCAAGAAGCTTTCATTTTCCGTGCAGGAGTCCATGCTTGTGTATCATCCGCTGGAGCTGCGTTTCCTCAATCCGCTGACGATTTACCACGGTATGAGCCCCTGGCGAGACTACGGGGAGGATGAAAGCAACACCTGCGCCTACCTTGCGCTCAAAGCTTCTTTCGCGCTGACGGACTGCGTGCGGCTTTACGGCATGTATGCGATGAACCAGTTCCAGACTGCCTACGAGCAGAGCAACTGGCCTGACGATACGACGCCCAACTCCATTGGCGCGCAGCTGGGCATTGAATCCTACATTCCGTTCAAAGAGGGCTACTTCCACCTCTGGCTTGAGGGCTATTATGCGACGCCTTACCTCTATATCAAGGAAAATCCCGCTTGGAGCCTGGTGCGCACTTATGCGGAAAACATCGGGGATATGGCTGTGTTCTATGAGTGGGTGGGAAGTCCCTTTGGTCCCGACACTATGTCCGGCGAGCTGAACCTTGGCTACGAGGTGCCCGGCAGATGGTCGCTGAATGCTTCCTACCTCCTGATGGCTCGCGGTGAATACTCGGGGACAAGTGTCTTTTCTGCTACGGACTGGGGAGGAACCAAGACCGATGAGTCTGATATTACAACAGGAGATTGGGTTTATCCATCTTCTGATATTTATCCTGATGGTCAGGGCAAGGAGGAAGCGAAGCGCCGCCAGAAGCTTTCCACGCCCTCTGGCACTGCGGAATACGTGAACCGCATTGCCCTGCGGGGCAGCTATTCGCCCTTTGACTATCTGACGCTGACGGTGCAGCCCGCCTACGTGTTCATCTTTAACCGTGACCACGTGAAGGGAAAATCCGATCAGGGGGTGGAGTTTACGGTAGCCGCAAGCCTCAGGCTGGCAAGGATGTTCAAGCCATGATGAAGATGCCAAAGCTCTTGCTGCCCGCTGTCCTTTTTTTAGTGGGAATGCTGAATCCGCTTTTCCCGCAGGTGGGCATAGACCCCAACGATGTGTTCTATGACTACGTGGAGCAGTGGGAGATACGGGGGCTTTTGCGCGAGGTGCCGCCTTTACGCCCGTATCCAATCAACAACATCAAGGAAATCCTCCAGAATGTGATAAAGCGCGGCAATGAACAGGATGTGGAGGTTGCCGTTGCCTACTGGCAGCAGCTGTCCGGCAGACCGTGGAAAATAGCCGGAGAAGCAGGAGCTGCGGGCAGGCTTTCCAAAGATGATGGCGGCACTGACTTCGACAAGCTTTTTGTCCTGTCTCCCTATTTTGCCGGTGACGGCTATCTTTATGACGACTGGCTTTCCTACAGCTGCAAAATGGGCTTGAACGTCCGCACGGAAGAGTCTCTGGGTGCTTTTCTTCCATATTATATGAATTCTCCCTACGATGCCAGGCAGGACCCTGCCGAGATTGGTCCCACCAAGTCGTATATCGATATTAATGGCGGGGTTGCTCTGGGCAATAGCTCTGTCTTTTTGCAGGGGGGCTTGAACCGCACGGGGTACGGTCCCTTCTTTGGGGAGGGGCTTGCCCTGAATGAAAGCGGCTACCACAGCGCGAACCTTGCCTTTACCGTGCTCAAGAAAAACTGGTCCTACGTGCAGCAGTATTCGGCGATAGGGGCTACGAGGGGCTTTGATGGAAGCGGCCTTGCGCCTGATAAATTTATCGCCTTCCATGCCCTTGAATACAAGATTGGCTCCCGCTTTTCCCTTGCGTACTATGAAAGCATTGTCTATGGCAACCGCTTTGACCTGTCCTACCTTTTGCCCGTGCCGTATATGGCGGCTCAGGGCATAGGCGGCAACGAGGACAATCTGCAGATGGGCATTGTGACCAAATACCGCCCCTTTGACAACTTCCTGTGGTCAACGGAATTCTTTGTTGACGACCTTGATGTAAACAAGCTGGTCAAACTGGATCTTGACGGCAAAAACCGCTTTGCCCTCAAGACTGGCGTGTCCTACGCGCCGGAAAACTCATTCTGCTCAAAAATCAGCTTTAGCTATACCGCCATCATGCCGTACACCTATTCCCACTGGGAATATGATCCAGACAAGACGGGTTCCATGGCTATCAGCGATAATTACTATAATTATCAGAATTATACGAATAACGGCGTGCATATCGGTACTCCTTTTGAGCCTAACAGCGATGCTATCACCTTTTCAGTGGACTTTCAGCCTGCGAAGGGTTTGCATCTGAATGTGGGCACCAGCTTTTCCCGCCACGCCAATATAATAGAAAGCATCAGCGATGACGAAGCGCTCAGATATTTGAGCGCTGGCTACGGCGTTTATGCTACTGACGGCAGCGTGCGTACCCACTCTATGTTTGACGGCGGCAGCCATGTTGACACGGCATGGGATGAACTGAACTTCCTCAATCAGAAGACCAAGATGTATGTCTTTCAGGGAAGTCTCTTTGCGGATTATACCCTGCCGAAGCTCAGAATGGGGACCCTGTCTTTTAGCTTGGGTTATGTCTTTGAGTATGTCCACAACAAGGGCGTTGACAGCAACATCTATCCGGGCGGCTTTGTGAGCTATGATGAGAAGACCGGACAGTATACATACAGAGGTTCTGTCGTAGGCACTGAGATTTCCAAGGAAGAATTGGTGGAACGCTTTAAGGACGCCTGGAAGGACAATATGTATGACGAGATAAACAATTATTTTACCATTGGCATGAAATATGTCTTTTAAGGAAACCTGTATGAGCGAGCAGTATTTGGGAAAGGTTGGTGAGCTGACCTTGAAGGGCAGCAATATGCACGTGTTTGAAAGGCAGCTGGTCACTAACCTGCGGCTTGCCCTTGAATCTGTGGAAGCGAAAGTCCACACACAGGCGGGGAGGCTCTATGTAAGCTGTCCCCCAGAGTCCTGTTCCGCAGTGGAGTATGCGCTTGACCACCTGATCGGCATTACCGGTTGGGCAAAGGTAATGACTGTCGCAAAGAATATTGAAAGCATCACCGAGGCGGTGACGGCGCTTGCCAAGAAAGCCGCGGGGGAGGGCGCCAGGAGCTTCAAGATAGAGGCGCGGCGCGAGGACAAAAAATTCCCCCTCAATTCTTATGAGATATGCACAGAGGCGGCGGGAGAGGTCTTTGACAGCGGACTTCTGGCTGTCGATCTGCATCATCCCGACCTTGTTGTGCACGTCGAAGTGCGCGATGACTGTTATGTGTATGCTTCCCAGAAGAAGACGTGCCGCGGGCTTCCCGTGGGGGTGAGCGGCAAAGGCTTGCTCCTGCTCAGCGGCGGTCTTGACAGCCCCGTGGCAGGCTACCGCATGATGCGGCGCGGTATGAAAGTGGAGTGCGTCTACTTCCACTCGTACCCATATACCTCCGAGGAGGCGCAAAAGAAGGTGGAAGACCTTGCCCATATCATCTCTGACTATGGGGTGGACACGCATCTGAATGTTATCCCCTTTACGCAGGTGCAGATGAAAATCAAGGCGAAAGCGCCGGAAGCCTACAGCACGCTCATGCTCCGCCTCTGCATGATGAAGCTTGCAAACCTGCTTGCCGAGCGCATCAGCGCGGACTGCCTGATAACGGGAGAAAGTCTGGGGCAGGTGGCAAGCCAGACCATAGAAAACCTCTCGGTGACGGAAAGCTTTGCTACCCTCCCGCTGCTGCGTCCCCTCGTGGGGCTCGACAAAGAGGAAATCGTCAGCACGGCGCAGGAAATAGGGACCTACAAGACATCCATCCTGCCCTATGAAGACTGCTGTGTCCTCTTTAGTCCCCGTCATCCTATCCTCCGTGCGAATGTAGACGAAGCAAAGCGCATCTATGACGAGATGGAAGTGGACGGCTTGATTCAGCAGGCATTCGATGAACGCAAGGTAATCCGCTTTTCCCTGCGCGATACAATCGGCGAAAGATGGGCGACAAGGCCTTTTACTTCACAGTCAGGTGTCTGCTATGGGAGAAAGGAGCCTCTTTCGCGATAAGACTGGCATCTTTCCTTTTATATGCCGATACTCAAATTGTGAAGAAGTCTCTTAGTTCTATTGCCGTCCTCTTTTTATCGTGCGCGCTTTTGTTCGCTCAGGAAAGCGAAGCCGCCGGGGGGACTGAGGAGTCGCCTGTCACCCAAGAAAGCGTTCCCGCCTTGCTGTCGGGAATATGGCAGAACGATGACCGCTATGTTGTCTTTAATACGGGTTATTTTTCTTCTGAAAGCGGGCGAGCCATTGCCACCTTTGTCCTCCGCACTTTTTACCAGTGGTATGATGACCGCCCTGCTGAAAGCACAGAATACGCCGCTGATTTTGCGCGGGACAGGAACGATGCGGAAACCGAAAAAGTAGAGATTGTCGAGCTGCATTTTACTCCCCTCACCGACGAGCTCTTTCTTCAGAGCTATCAGCAGCCCGTCACGCAGGAAGACGGCGATGCCCTTTTTGCTGAAACTGCGAACAGCGGTGCGTGGGATATGGAGATAAAGTTTGCGGGCAGGAAGCTTGGCGGGGTGGACAGCTATCATATTCCCATCGCCGTCATTGGCGACAAGCTTTATCTGAACTTTGCCATCAAAGTGGAGGACAGCGACTCTGTGCCGCAGAGCTCTCTGCTCAATGGCATTACCATACAGTCAGAAAATCTCCTTGAAGGCTACTGGCAGGATGTGGGCAATGCGAACGGCATCCTGATTGCCCCGCCGGTGACGAGCACGGAATTGCTTTCCTATTATATTACGAACGATGCGGTCTATCATATCCGTTATTGGCGCACGGATATGGAATACGATGCTGAAGCACAGGCGCTTTTTACCGATGGCGATAAAACATACCATGTCCCCAAGCATCTGCGCGTTGCAGACAATGTGTACACCTGCACACTGGGACGGCGCACGCGCATACGGAATATCGATAAAAGCGCGGAGCTGCCGCAGAGCCACGTGCTCAACACCGTGCTGGTGGAAAAACACCTGACTGATGCAAACGGCGTGGCGAGCAGCTACACGGTGCGCACGGCGACTATCTGCGCTTTTGGCGAGCCGTATCTGACGCTTTTAGATGGGCAGTCGCTGCAGGAAATTGTCACCACAAACAATGCGCGCCGCCATCCGCCCGTCAAGCCGCTTTTCCCGCCCCACGGTATCCTTGATTTTGATTGGAGCATTATTGAAGACCCGCCCGCAAGCTATGACAGGCGGATGCTCGATTTGGGAAAATAATCAATCAAATACGCTTAAAACATCAATCCAGACGCACAAACTGGATGTAGTCCACCTGCATTCCCGTTTCTCCCTCTCCGCTGCCGTTGTGCGTCTGGAGGGAGACGCTGAGCCTTGTCTCTTCTTCAAGCTCAATCTGTATCGGCGTGCGGATGGTCAGCTCCCAGCTTCCGAGAGGGGGATTGCTTGGGTAGACACGGTAGGGCTTATCGTTGAGGAGCACATAAAACGCTGACTCTTCGGTATCAAAGGCTTTCTCGCTTACCAGGCATTCGTAGCTTCCGGAGGGCAGGGTGATGGCAAACTCTGCGCGGGAGCTGTTGTCTCCAAGGAGCACGCCGTAAGCGCCGCTTGCAAGGAAGTCTTTTTCTACCGAGCAGTCAGTGAGCAGCATCTGTTCTGCTTCAACTTTCACGCCCCTGCCTTTAAATATGATTTCCGGCAGGACTTCCACGGGGACATATTCTGCGATTATGCCTGTGACAGGCCTTGTGCTTTCCACGACCAGACCAACATTTTCCTTTTCACCAAGCTGCTGTTCCGGCTCTTGCGGCGGAGCAGGTTCTTCTTCTGCAAGGGCTGCTTCTTTTTCTTCTTCGTTCAAAACAGCGGCGGCATCTGGAATGGCGGGCTCCGAAACAGCGGGCTCTGGCGTCCTGTCATTGCTGTCGTCTTTGTGCACTGCGCTTGCCGGAGGTGCTGCAACGGGCGGCGGAGGGTCTTCAGGCTCAATAAAGGGGATTTCCTCTTCCTCCGTCTGCGGCTCTGGGGGCGAAGAAGCACAGGATGAAATCAGTACGGAGCACAGCATTGCGGCAGAACACAGCACCATATACGAGATGGTTTTGAGGTTTTTCTTCATTATCTATTCCTCCAGAAGTCCAAAAGTCTGGTAGCAAGTATAGCATGTTTGGCGCATATCTGCCTAGCTTTGTTTTTAAAGCTTTGGCACACGGGGACGGGCAAAGTTTTTGAGCATATTTTGCAGCATTTCATGCGCCTGTTCTGCCGCAAGCTCTGTTGCCGCCTCATGGTACTTGACGAGCTGCTCCGGGATTTCATCGAGAAAACGGCTTGGCTCGCACTCTGCCTGTCTGCGGTGATGACAGGCGGAAATGAGGAGCCTGTCCTGTGCCCTGGTGACTGCTACATAGAAAAGCCGCCGTTCTTCCTCAATGGCGGCATCTCCGCCTTCTGCCACTGCCCGCGCGTGGGGCATAAGCCCTTCCTCCGCACCGGCAATGAAGACAACAGGAAACTCCAGCCCCTTGCTTGCATGGACGGTCATAAGGTTCACTTTGCCCTTGTCCCCCTCGTCGTTGTCAAGGTCATCGCGGGAAAGCAGGGTGATGCGGTTTAAGTAAGCATAAAGGCTCGTATCCTCGTGGTCGGGATTGTTTTCCCATTGCTCCATGCTCTTTATGAGGCTTTCTACGTTCATATACTTGAAGCGGGCTGCCTTTTCGCTCTTGGGATTTTCCCCGATGAGGTAGTCAAAGTAATTGATTTTTTCCACCATGGAGCGAACTTTTTTGCTCAGTCCCTTGCCCCCGAGCATATTCTTGTTGCTTTCAATGATCGACGCAAACGCTTCGATATTTGCCTTTGTCGCCTCGCTGACGGGACAGGCTTTTTCGGATGCCGCCAGAATTGCCTGCATGGACTCCCACAGGGATGTCCCCAGATCTGAGGCAACCTTGTTGATGGCTTCTATTGTGCTGCGGCCTATGCCCCTGCGCGGCGTATTGATGATGCGCAAGAGGTTTATGTCATCATCATGGTTTGCGATGACACGAAGGTAGCTGATAATATCCTTTATTTCCTTGCGCTCAAAAAAGCTCGTGCCTCCGCTCATGGTGTAGGGGATGTTGTTTTCGAGAAAGGCTTCTTCAATCGCGCGGCTCTGCGTGTTTGCCCGCATCAGCACGCCGAAGTCATCATACTTGCGCTTTTCCTCCGCACAGATGCCGAGGATGCTTTCCGCTATGAAGTCTGCCTCTGCGGCTTCGTTTTCCGGCATATAGATTTCTATGGGCTTGCCGTCTCCGTTACCGCTCCACAGCTCTTTATCCTTGCGGTTTGTGTTGTGCTTGATGACGCCATTTGCTGCCGCAAGAATCGTGCCGGTAGAGCGATAGTTTTGTTCAAGGCGGATTTCCTTCATGCCCGGAAAGTCTTTTTCAAAATTGATGATGTTCTGGTAGTCTGCCCCGCGCCACGAATAAATGGACTGGTCGTCGTCTCCCACCACGGCAACGTTTCTGTCCGCAAGCAGCCGCATCATCTCGTACTGCTGATGGCTTGTGTCCTGAAATTCGTCTACCATGATATATCTGTAGCGGTCTTTGTACTGGGCAAGCACATCGGGGTGCTCGCGGAAGAGCTTGATGGGCAGCGTGATGAGGTCGTCAAAGTCAACGGCATTGAAGAGCTTTAAGCCTTCCTGATAGCCTTCATACAGTGCGCGGTAGGGGTCGTTGTCCTGTCCCCACGATTTGCGCCCTGTCTTGATGTCGCTGAAAAGCACGCCGATGCTGTACACATCGAGGTTGTCCGCAGTGAACTGTAGCTCTCGACCTGTCTCCTTTATGAGAGCCGAGCGGTCTGTCTCGTCGTAGATAGAAAAATTCGTGCGCCAGCCCAGCTTGTCTATGTCCTGCCTTAGAATGCGGACGCCGAACGCATGGAATGTGCTGATGGTGAGGTTTTGCAGCTTTTTGCCGGTGAGCGATTTTATGCGCTCCGCCATCTCCTTCGCCGCCTTGTTTGTAAACGTGAGTGCCAGTATCTGGCTTTGGGGAATGCCTTTCTCCAGCATATTTGCAATGCGGTAGGTGATGACCCTCGTCTTGCCGCTTCCCGCCCCCGCGATGATGAGTATGGGCCCCTCGATGGTGGTGACAGCCCGGTATTGCTCGGGATTCAGCTCTCTTTTAAGATTTTCTTCCATAGGCATGGCGAAATAATAGCACGCATTTTGTGTTTGTGGTAGATAGCAGTACTATAGTCCGTGGATATTCGTGCATATAGCCCGTGGACATTTATGCGCATTGCCGTGGATATCCGTGCACATCGCCGTGGATATCCGTGCACATCGCCGTGGATATTTGTACACATAGCCGTGGATATTTATGCATATAGTCCGTGGATATTCGTGCATATAGACAAGCGTAGTCAGAATTTTGAAGGTCGAGCCCGGCGCATACCGCCCCTGTGTCGCGCGATTCAGGAGCGAGGCGGATTCATTATCCTGGGAAAGTGCCTCGTAGGTCTCGGCAATCGTATTCGGATCAAAATCCGGCTTTGAAACCACCGCAAGCACCTTTCCGGTTTCGCTCTCCATCGCGATGACCGCTCCCTTGTAATCCGAGAGTGCCCGGCAAGCGGCGTCCTGAAGCGCCGGATTCAGCGTGGTCACAAGGCTGTCGCCCATATTCTTTTCTCCGGTAAAGGCATGACGGAGGCGCTTTCCGGTGGCATCGTGACTCCGCAGCAAATAAAAATTCGCGGTGTTTTCCAGCCCCAGCTTTCCATAGCCAAGATACCCCACCGCATGCGCGTATTCGGAACGGAAGGGATATACGCGCAGGTCCTCTCCCCCTTCCAGGGGCTCGGTATAGGCAAGCACCGTCCCGTCCTCCGCCAGAATGCTTCCCCGAATCGTTTTCTCTGCCAGCGCATCAATGCGTTTATTATAGGGGTTGTTGACAAAGCTCTCGCTCTCCGCAAGTAAAAACCAGCAGAGATAGACAATCATAAGGAGAAATGCCGCCAGAAATATGGCAAGAATCACCTTAAGCTCCCGTCCCTTATTCGTTTTTTTCATGTTCTGCTTTTTCACCGGCTGTCCCTCTTTTTTGTTGTCATGTAAAGGCTTTCCACAATCGAAAACTCCATAAAGGTTGCAAGGATGGAGCTGCCGCCATAGCTGACAAGAGGCAGCGTCACTCCCGTGGACGGAATCAGCTTGATACAGCCGCCGATGGTGAGAAAAACCTGAAACGCATAAGCGGTTCCAAAACCGACAGAGACATATACATAAAATTCATCCCGCAGCTCTCTCGCAATCCGGAAGAATAAAAACACCACCGAAAGGCAGATGAGAATCAGAGAAATCCCCACAAGCGCTCCCATCTCCTCGACAATGGCGGAAAAGATAAAGTCCTTTGTCACCACGGGAATCGTAGAGGACCTCCCCTGAAAAAGCCCTGAGCCAACCCAGCCGCCGGTGCCGATGGCAAACAGGGACTGGCTGACCTGATAGCCCTGATTGTCAATCGTGCTGACCGGGTCCAGCCACGCAATAATCCGGTTGCTGACATGGGTCATCAGCTTCCCCGCAACAAGCATCGCCAGCATGACCACGCCTCCCGCAACCGGAAGGATGTACCATTTTTTCAGGGCAGCATAGCTCATGACCACATAAATCACAAACAGAATCAACGCGCTCCCGAGGTCCTTTGCCAGGACAAGGAGCAGCACATGAAGCGCCGCCTGGCCTGGAGTACCGTCAGTAATCTGAGCTATATGCTGTTCGGCCTCTCCCTGCTGACGCAGCAGGGCATGACGGCGGGGCTTTCCCATATGGTGTTTCATAGCTTCATGAAGATCATCCTGTTCTTCTGCGCGGGCACCGTGATGGTGCAGACCGGGAGAACCCAGCTGCGGCAGATGCACGGGCTGGGCATAAAAATGCGGCTTACTTTTCTGTGCTTCACTTTGGCGGGCGTATC
>CAKZZK010000242.1 GCA_937885235.1 uncultured Treponema sp. | reverse complement strand
GATGGAAAGCCCGTCCTCAGTGCTTGTGCCGCGCCCCACTTCGTCCATTATCACGAAGGAGCGCTCCGTGGCGGAACGGAGGATATGGGCTGTTTCCGTCATCTCCACCAAAAAGGTGGATTCTCCCTTTGCGAGGTTGTCGCTTGCCCCCACGCGGCAGAAAATCCTGTCCACAATGCCGAGCCGTGCGGAAGCGCAGGGCACAAAGCTGCCTATCTGCGCAAGCAGGCAGATAAGCGCGTTTTGCCGCAGGAAGGTGCTCTTGCCCGCCATATTCGGTCCGGTGATGAGGGCAAAGGTGGCATCAGAGCCCTCCGACTGGAGCTGCAAATCGTTTGGCACGAATTCGCCCCGCGGGATATGCTGCTCTACGACGGGATGCCGCCCGCCGCACACGTCAAAGCCCGTTCCTTCGTCTACAGCGGGGCGGACCCAGTTATGGTGTATAGCGCTTTCTGCGAGCGTGGAAACCACATCCGCATAGGCGACCTCAGCGGCTGTCTGCCGCAGATAGGCTATATAGTGCTTGAGGCGCCCGCGCAGTTCAAGGAAGAGGTCATGCTCCAGCTCTACAATCTTTGTTCCCGCCTCGTTGAGGCTTGCTTCAAGTTCCTGCAGACGTTCGGTGGTATAGCGGTCGGCGTTTACCAGCGCGCGCTTCATGATAAAATGGGGAGGAATCTGGCGGGCGGTCTTTCCCCGCGACACCTCAATGTAGTAGCCCATATTCTCATTTTTGCGGATCTTCAAGCCGCTGATGCCCGTCTTTGCTTTTTCTTCCTCTGCGTATTCATCGAGCACCTGGTTGAAATTCGTCTGTATATCGCGCCACTTGTCGAGCTCCTCGGACCAGCCGGACTTGATGATGTCTCCGCTCGTAAAGTCTGTGGCGGGGTCATCGACGATGGCATTGTCTATGAGCGAGATGATTTCCTGCGCGGGTCCAATATCAAGAGAGGCAAAATTAAAGCTGCCCAGCGTCTGCTGAGCTTTCAGCCACAGCGCAAGGCTCTGCTGCAATGCCTTTAAATCCTTCGCATGAGCCCTGTCCATCGCAATCCTGCCGGAAAGGCGCTCCACGTCCAAGATGCCGTCAAGCTCTTCCCGTATCCGCTTTAAAAGCTGGCGGTCCTTTACAAAGAGCTCTACGTGGTCCTGCCGTGTATGGATTTGCTCGACATTCATGAGGGGGAAGAGCAGCCAGTTGCGCAGCATACGCATACCCATCGAGGTAGCTGTATAGTTCAGGCATTCCAGAAGGCTGAATTCCATGCCGCCATCGCGCAAGTTGCAGACAATTTCCAAATTCTTGCGGGAGGACTCGTCAATCATCACGTACTGGCTGTCCTCGTACACGCTTATTCCCGAAATATGCGGCAGGACGGCATTCGTTGTCTTGGCAAGATAGTCCAAGAGGAAGCCCGCGGGGGGCACTTCCGCAGACTCAGGCGTCAGGGAAAAGGAATTGAGGTTTACCGTCTGGAACTGCTTGACAAGCCGCCCGTAGCTGAGCTTCGCTTCAAAATTCCAGTCGGGGTACCATGAAACAGCAATAGTGGGGTGCGCTTCCAGAGTCTCCCGTACAGCGGCATTGTCTTTGAGGCCATCCGGCAGAAGCAGCTCGCGGGGAGCACAGCGTCCCAGCTCTTTGGGAAAATTCTCACTGAGCAGGGAGACAGGGAAACTGGTAGCCTTGAAATCTCCGGTGGTGACATCGACATAGGCAAAGCCCACCCTGCCCTTGCTTATAAAGGCGGATGCCAGAAAGTTGTTCACATTGCCGTCAAGGTACTCGCTTTCCACTGCGGTGCCCGGTGTTACCACCTCTATGACCTTGCGCTCCGTGAGCCCCTTGCCGCGCGCAATCTCGCCAATCTGCTCGGCAATGGCAACCTTTTTGCCCAGACGCAGGAGGCGGGCTATATAAATCTTATAAGCATGAAAGGGAACGCCGCACATGTGGCGCCCGCAGCGGTGGGTAAGCGTCAGGTTCAGTGCCTTGGAAACCTCCAAGGCATCGTTGTCAAACATCTCATAGAAATCACCAAGCCTGAAAAACAGCACTTCGTTCGGGTGCTGGTCCTTCAAAGCCTGGTACTGGAGGAACATCGGGGTGTCATCTGTCATGCAGCATCACACTATCCATAGCAAGGGGGCTTAAAGCCCAAGCTGGTTTATCACTTCGTTTGTAATATCCACGGCGGGGCTATACCACAGGATGGCGTTTGCCTGCTGCAGGCTCAAGACCATGCTGTAGCCGCCCGTCTCTGCAATACGCTCCAAGGTGGCATAGAGGCGCGGGTAAAACTCGTCTGTGTTCTGCAAGGAGTTTTTAAGCGCTTCAAGCTCTGCATTCTTTGCTCCGGCATACTCGTTGATGTAATCCGTCTTCCTTGAAATTTCCGACTGCAACTCAAGGGCTCTTTCGTTGTCCCCCGCAGCCTCGCTCGAAAGCATCTGGTCGTGAAGCTGCTGCAACTCCTGCGTGAGCCTGTTTACCTCTGCCTGAAATTCTTCTTTCTTGTTATCATAATTGCGGGCAGGAGAAGAATTGCGGAAATACGCCTGATAGACGCGGGCTGTGTCCACCACGGCGAACTTTGTTATCATCTGCGTCTGGGCAAAAAGCCTTATGCTTCCCCCAAAGAGGGAGAAAAGCAGCATCAGGGCAAGATATTTACTTCTTTTCATAACTTATACCTTCCATAAATCGTATCGATTATCTATTCGGACTGCTGAACGTCAGCACGAAGTGCCATGAAGACATCAGAGAATGCAGCGGATCGCCATCAGCATCCTTCCAAGCAATGCTGCCGTCTTCCATCTTGAAGTTGCTTACAAAGAGCATACGGAGCGGCAACTGCTGCATGGTCAGGCGTATGCCGGGACCAAAGCTGAAGTACCAGTCTTCCATATTCTTGTAGTGCTTGAGGTCCTTGATTTCATCCTTCATCATAGAGGCATCAAAGATGAAGTCAAAGGAGATGGCATTCGGGAACAAAGGAATGCGCAGCTCCACCGAGTTGTTCAGCATAGCGTTGCCGCGGCCTTCTTCGGTGCTGTAGATTTCCCATCCACGGGCGTGGAACATACCGTCAAAGTAAAGCTGGTTGGTCATCCTGATGGAACTGTCAAAGAAGGGACGCTGCAGGGTGAGACCGGAATAAAGCATGAGCACGGCTTTCAGATTGCGCTTGTCTGTAAGGGGCACGTTGAGCAGGGTAAAGTACTTTTCAGCCTGCGTCGTGGAGCGCAGGTAGAATTCCGTCTCGCCAAAGTTTTCCGGGAAGATAAACTTGCCGCGGGGCATCAAACCGAACCAGGTGAAGCGCTGGCTCAGGAACCAGCCCTTTGAGGGGTCAAAGAAGTAGTCTCTGCCATCGAGAGACAGCTGGGTAAAGACGCTGTTCTTGGGGTTCCAGCCGCCGTGGTAGTCAGAGATGGCGCTTTCAGCAGGCACATAGACATCACCGTCATAAACATTGGTTATCAGGTTTGTGTTAAAGCCTGCGCTCAGCGTGACGGTGGCAAAATCAGGCGTCCAGTGACGGGCAATCGTGTCTGACAGGGAGAAGCGGTGCTCGGTGTAGGTCATATAGTAGTACGCCCAGTTAAAGGTTCCGTCAGGCAAAAAGACGTTGCGCGCGGTGCTCAGCGTTGAGTGGGTATAGCCCAGAGAGATGGAATTGCTTATGGGCAGCCCCCACAGCCAGTTCTGGCCATAGTTCACGCTTACAGACTGCTGCTTTGTTGAAACCGTCGTGGAGATACCGGCTGTCTTGCCTTCGCCAAAGAGGTTTGAATCCTGCAAGGAGGCAAAAAGCGCTATGGGGAATTCTCCCGGCTGCGTCGTGCCGCTGAACGTGAGGCCGAACTGCACGGATTTTGTGCTCTGCTCTTCCACCGTAAAGGTGAGATCCACGAGGTTGTCCTCAGAGCCGGGCTTCATCTCCGGCACCACCTGTGAGAAGTACTGCAAATTGTACAGGTTGCGGAAAGCGGTCGTCACCTTGTCCTGCGAGAAGATGTCACCGGACTCTATCGGAATTTCGCGGCGGATAACCTCTTCCTTGGTGCGCGTATTGCCCTTGATGGTGATGTTTTCAACATGTCCGCGGGCACCTTCCTGAATGTAGAGCGTATATGCAAGCACCTTTGTATTGGTGTTTTTGTCTTCCTGAGGGGCAAAGCGCGCACTCAGGTAGCCGTTGTCGTAGTACTTGCTCTGAATTGCGCCGGAGCCTTCCTGAAAGCGGGTCATATTAAAGACTGCTTCCTCTTTAAGCTTCACCAAAGATAAAAGCTCTTCGTCCTTAAAGACCTTGTTGCCTTCAAGCTTTAAACCGCCAAAGGTGTACTGCGAGCCTTCCTGCAGATTGAACTGGATTGTCACCTCCTGCCGTTCTTTCTTCGGGTTGTACTCCGTGGTCTGCGTCACATTGATTATCTGGGCATCGATATAGCCGTTATCATAATAGTATTTCAAGATGGCAAGCTTGTCCTGCTCTATTGCCGCCTCCTGATAGCCGCGGCGGTTGAGGACGCCCACCTTCTTAGAAGTCAGCTTGTTCTTCAAGGTGCGGGCGGAAGCTATGTGGTTACCGTTGAATATGATTTCCTTGACGACTATCTGCCGACCTTCCTTGATGTTGAAGGTGACAACATAGCCGTTTTCTTCCAGAACCGCCGAAGAAGTAATAACTGCCTCGCTGTAGCCCTTGGAGATACAGAGGTTCCGCAGGGTATTTTCATCTTCAAGCCTGTTTTCCTCCTGGTACACGCCGCTTTCCTTGGTCAGCATGACTTCCTTCATGTCTGCCGGACGCAGGCGCCGGTAGCCCGTGAACTTAAGTTTGGTGACTATCGGGTACTCCACTACGTTTATCTGAATTTTAACCGTCTTGTAGTTTTCATCGCCCGCCAGCGCTTCCGGCTCCACGTCTTCAAAATAATTGAGCGCAAAGAGGCGGTTCAGAAGGTCGGCAAAGAGCTCATCGTCAAACTTCTTTCCAATATAGCTGCTCGTAATGCCGTCCAAATCGCGGGACTTTATGTTCTTCAAGCCCTTGAAGGTGATGACGCTTATGGGACGGTCATAATACCATCCGTCCTCCTGTGAAAATGCCTGCATCATGCAGACGCTCAAAACCAGCACAAAGGCAAGAACAAAACGCTTTACATACATATACGTCCTCATTTTTAAAATGTTATACTCCAAGATAACGTTATCGATGTCGCCGATACAATGGAAGGCATAAAGCCATTATGCAGTTCTCCCAGATCGGGGGCAAAATCCCAGCGGATCCTCGCGAAAGGAGCCTCCAACTCAAGGCCTATTTCAGGCCGAAATATGATTCCGCTGTTCAGGAAAGAAGAACCTTCCTCAGCGCTTTTATCATAAGACCATTGCAACAGGGCATCCGCATAAATTGCACTCCCGAAGTATTTACCTATATAAACACTTGTATTATCCAAAAAGTTACTAATTGGATTGCGGGAACTTAAGCGTGCAGAAGAATTGCTGCTGAACAAGCCGACCGTTCCTCTGAC
The DNA here is from genome assembly GCA_937885235.1 of uncultured Treponema sp. Taxonomy (GTDB): domain Bacteria; phylum Spirochaetota; class Spirochaetia; order Treponematales; family Treponemataceae; genus Treponema_D. The sequence goes on along the minus strand of CAKZZK010000242.1, from coordinate 21,455 downwards.
TACATTTGCCCGTATAGAGAATATATCAAAATTACACAATTCACGCAATGCATCTTCTATCTTTCCTAAGACAGTAAGCTGCAGCATATAGTCCGCTCCCGATGCAAGCAAGGTGCCTATGCCGTTTGAATCGCCCGAAACAACCTGGCCGAGCATGGCGAGAATCTGGCTTTCCGAGCGGGCGGGAATAGAATAGATGCGTCCTCCAAGGTCTCCGAACAGGGGCTGATTCTGCACCTCCAGAATGAGGGTGACGGGGGTGCCGCTTTCATCGTGCTCACGGGTTTCTGCGCGGGCGGTGACGAGGGGGTTGAAGTTTCCGCTTGTCTCATTGAGCACAATCCGCCCCTCTTTGATGTAGAAGTTCCTGCTCAGGTAGCGTATCTGTCCGCCGCGAATCACGACATCGCTCTTCATGGTCCAGACATCCGTGCTGCTGTCCAGATTGAAATGCAGCTGTGTCTTTGGCACAATTAAAGCGTGGAGCAGGGGCTTAATGGCGACATTCACCTTGCGGTCAACTTCGGCATCGATGTTTATCCGCACATCCGTCGTCCTTGTAAGCGCGGTGAAGAGGCTTTCCTTTTCCTCCTCGGGCTCGGCAGTCTTGTCTTTCTTTCTAAAACTCGTCAGCCGGGAAAGGCTGAGTTTGTCAGTCAGCTCGTTCATCAGGGTAAGCTCAGTGTCGCGCAACACGGCTTTGACGTTGATGTCAAGCTCGTTGTCGGCAAGCACTATGTCAATATCCGCGCCCGCAGAGCCCTTTACGTTCGCATTGGGGATATTCATATCGATGGGCACAAAATTATTCGCGGGGGTCTTAGCCTTGAGTAAGGCGGATTCAAGACCCCAGCGGTCAAGCACCACGAGGGCTGTCGTGTCAAGCGCACCCTCGCCAACCATAAAGCGGGCTTCCGTCAGCTCAATCTCATTCTGTGCCATCGTGAGCAGTATGTTCCGTGCTTTGAGGGGCGCAGGGCTCAGGAGCGGCAGTTTCATCTCAAAATTGCGTATGACGGCGGAACCGTTCAGAACAGGATCACTTGAAAGCCCCGAGATGACAAGCTGCCCCGAAAGGATTCCCTGATTGAGCGAAAAGACATCTGTGCTGACAAGCTCGGAGAATTTGGAAAAATCGCAATAGACATTGCCTATGGCAATATTCATTTCGCCCTTCTTTACCGTGCCGTTCACTGTGGCATACATGGGCTTTGTCCTCGGAACGCGGGCAGAAATGGCGCCTTCCTTTATCTTGAAGGAGCCCGTCACCCCCATCGAGGGGTCGGAAGCAAAGCTCACCACATTGGCATCGCGCTCGGCAGAAACGTGAAGCGGCACACTGCCATTGATGATGCCTTCAATGGTCATATCGGAATCGAGCGTGACCGTGAACTTGTCGGGCACCATTTTGCGTTTTGTTTCAGAATCCGCAGCAGGCGCAGGCGTGGTGTTGCGGAGCGCCACTTTCAGCGGCAGGTCAATGACCTTTCCTCCCACAATGGCAACGGTGACATCTGCGGAGGCATCTCCGTTAAAGGCGGTAAGGTCAAGGTTTGTGCGCAGGTCAATGAGCTTGATGTTTCCCCATGTTACGTCAAAGTCGGGAATATTCACCGCGCCCTCAATGATTTCAGCCTGTCCCTGAGCAATCACCGGACGGATGCCGTACTGCACGGAAAAATTGCTTATGTCCATAGATACGTAGGGATTTTCCAATGTGCCGCTCGCCACCACAAAGCCATTGAAGGTATCATCGGCATACTGGTCGGGCAAAACGCGCATGAGGGGAAAGTCCTTGATATTCGCCTGCACGGTAAAATAGCAGTCGCTGAGCAGATGCTCCTTTGTGAGCTTGCCGAGCGAGGGATTGTTGAACGAACCTTCCAGAGAGATGATTTCCCCCGTCAGATCGTTGCCTGCGTCCAGAGAGACGGTGAGGGACTCAAAGATGCCGTCCTCCCTGTTCCAGAACACATAGCCCATGCCGGAAACAGAAGACGAGACATCCGTGTAGTCCACGGTATTCAGCACCACGCCCATCTTGTCTGCCGTGCCCATCAGCGTGAGCTTTGGAGAACGGTTCAGCTTTCCCTGCTCTTCTTCAATCTGCAGGGTATTGATGGCCACAGAGAAATCATCGAGCATGGTAAAGTCAAATTCCGTCTCCGTAGAGAAGCGGAAGACATAATCCGAAATGGCGACAGGGAGGGAGGCGATTTTTGCACTGCCCTTCATGCCGTCTTCAAGGTTTACGAGTATGTCTATGCCATAAGAGCCGTTTACGTTGAGCCACTTGCCCATCGTATACGTGCCGTTAATCTGATAGGGGACTTCGTTCAAGGAAATATCGGAGTTAAAAATCAGCTGCTTGTCCTCAGGGGAGACGGCTCCGTAGAGGCTTGCCAGCAAGGTCTGCGTGCCAAAAACGACATTTACCTTGGACACTGTCACCTCGCTCTCGCTCCCCTCAAAAGAAAGAAATGCACTCTGCTCTTTTATCGCCCTTGTATTGGCAAAGAGCATAGAGGGCACCTTGTATGAAAACTGATTGAAATCAGTGGAAACGGAGATTTCATCGCTCGTAATGTACTTTGCCAGCGTGGGCACCAGCTGTGTCAAACGCTGCTGCGTGCGCCCCTTGGAGAAAAACGCCCCCGCCTTTGCCAAGGAGTCAAGGAATATGCTGTCCAGAGAGAGGTTGGCGGAAAGCCTTCTTTTGCCCTTCCAGCCATAAGAGCCGCTCAGCTTTATGCTGCCTGGCTTTTCGTAGTCGCGGTGCGCAAGGTCTGCCAGCGCTACGGAAAAATCCACTTTGTCGTCAGCAGGAACCGCCACAGCTTCAATTCCCGTAAACTGCTGCTCGCCCATGTGCAGCTGGGGGATAAACGCCCTGACGGTGTTTCCCTCTGCCTCCACGTAGGCATCGCAGGAAAGATTGTTTCCGTTGGGCAGGCGCAAGTGGTAAAGCGAGACAGCACCGGAGGGCTTCCGCGTCTCTATGTCATAGCTGCCGCTCAGCTTGCCGCTCACAAAGAGCCCCGTCAACGCCAGCGACTGCACCTGAATCTGCTTGCGGTCTCCCGAAGCGGAAAAATCAAGGTGCTCACCGCCCTTGATTACGCTTTCAGGCACGTCAAGGGAGCCGGTGCCGTTCCAAGCGTAGGTAAAAGTCCGCGCGTTCGCGCTGAAATTCCCCTTTGCGGTGAGGGCAGCAGAAACTATGTCCTTGACTTTCTGATTTTTGAGGGGAACCTTTACCACTGAAAAAATATTCAGCGCCTGCGCTTCCAATTCGGCATTTAGATCCGCACTGGCAAGACTATAGCTTGCCGAGATATAATACGGCAGAAGCCGCTGCGTAGTACAGCCATAGAAGGAGTCTCCCCGATAACGGACAAGACACTGGGTCTTGTATAGGGTGTATGTTGTCTTCTGGTACTGGCCGAGGGTCACAATCACGGAGCTTCCCGTTAGATTGGGGACAAGCTTGCCGGTAAAGGAAAACCGTGCCCCCATCGTATTGCCTTTGAGCTGGGAAAGCTTAGCGGTGATATAGCCCGACGTGCTTGAAAGCGAGATATTCCTGTCTTCCTGCTTGTGCAGGTTCAGCTTGTCCACATGCAGGGCAAAAGCCTTCCGCTCGTCCTGATAGGATGCGGAAACATTTTTTATCTGTATGTCCCTCGGAACGATGAGCAGCGCCATGCGCACCAGTTCTCGCTGTCTTTCCGTGAGCAGCTCGGCATCGGCTTTGTTCAGCTCAACTTCTAGTGCCTGCTCCTTTTCCCCTGTCTTCTTGTTTTTTTTAGACGCGCGGTACTTTTCCAAAACGGCGGCTGATTTTTCCCTGTCAAAGGAAAAGTTTACATTGCTGATGGAAAGCTTTGTAAAGGCGCTGTCATAATCTTTCTTCAATATCTTAAACAAGTCATAATAAAAAACAGCACGCTTGATGGTAAGGATTTCTTCCCCCGAGCTGACATCAAAAACCATGATGTTGTTTATCCACACCTGAGAGAGTATTGAGGGGGAAAGCGAGTCATAGGAAATTCCCAAGCTCGTCAGCTCTGAAAACTTTGAGAGAAAACGGCTTTCTGTCTCGTGCACAGTTTTGGTAATCGTGCGGTATATAGGAGAAAGAAAATAAAGACTTGCAAGCAAAATGGTAAGAAAAACCAAAAGTCCTATGCTTGTCTTAACCAATCTTGATTTCATGGCGCTTTGTATCTATAATATCAGAAACCATTAAAAGAGAGAAGGGTTTCATGATATTACAAAATTTTATTGTTTTTGAAGGAATTGACGGAGCAGGCACCTCTACCCAGCTGGATTTGCTGAAGCAGTCCAGGGACGCAGAGCGCTTTCTGTTCACCGCGGAGCCGACGGGAGCGAGCACGGGGCTGTACCTGAGGCAGATGCTCAAAGGCGACATTCCGCTCACCAACGAGACGGCGGCATACCTCTTTGCTGCAGACAGAAATGAGCACATAAATGGACGCTTGTTAATAGAAGGAAACAGGCTGATTACGGGTGTGGCGGAAGCCTGTCGCACGGGAAAGATTGTAGTGAGCGACAGGTATCTCTTTTCAAGCCTCGCCTATCAGAGCATAAACTGCGACCCCGCGGTTCCGCGCACGCTCAACAGCTCCTTTCCCCTGCCCTCCCTGCTTTTTTACTTTGCCATTGAAGCAGAACCTGCACTTGCCCGTCTGGGTACACGGAGCTATCGGGAAATATACGAGAAAAAAGACTTTCTTGACCGCGTTGTCGCTGAATACAGGAAAATCCTTGACGAATACAGGGGCAGGGACGAAGGAATGAAAATCATCGTGCTTGACGCGGAAAAGCCCAAAGAGGAAATCCGCACTATTATATGGAAGGAAATTGCAGCGCGCTATCATCTCGCGGTGTGTTGAATTTTTTCTTCTTTTTTGCTATAGTGCTTCTATGTCAGAAGAAAATATCGAATTTTCTGTCAATCAGAAGATTGTGTATCCGAGCCAGGGCGTGGGCACGGTGACGGAAATCTTTAAAAAAGTCTTCCAGAACAAGGAAATCACCTATTATAAGATTTACCTCGAAGTTTCAGATATGTTTGTGATGGTTCCCGTTGAAAAGGCAAGGGATTTGGGGATTCGTTCCATCGTATCTGCCGAGGAGGCAGAAAAGGCGCTGGAACTCATCAGCGATGAATTTGAGCCCCCTATCTCAGACTGGAAGCTCCGCTACCAGATGAACCTTGACCTGCTCAAAAAGGGTACCATAGAGGACATCGTAAGCATAGTGCGCTGTCTCTACCACCGCTCCAAGGTCAAGGAGCTTCCCATCCTTGAACGCAAGCTTTACGACAATGCACGGCGCCTGCTTGAAGACGAAATCGCCGAAGCGTTGGGCAAATCTTCAAAAGAGGTAGAAGCCCTGCTCCACTCAAAGCTTGAGCCGCTAGGCGTCAGGACGGAGAAAAAGCCCCTCTATCAGGACGTTGACGATGAAGACGATGAGTTTGCTGAAGAGATTGCAGGCGTTTCAAAGGGCAGCGACGACGGGGAAGATGAAGACGATGACGAAAACGAAGAAGATTTAGAAAACAGCGACGAAGAAGAAGCTGAGGGCGACGAAGAGCTCGATGGCGATGACGAATAAGATGCCGCCAATCTACGTCATTCTGGCAGCGGCTGGTTCTTCCACACGGATGGGCACAGGCAAAAAGAAGGAATACCTGTTCCTCGGGAACGGCACGGTGCTTTCCCAGTCCGCGAAGGCATTTCTGGAAGCGGCACCCCTGCAGGGCATCATCATCACCGTTCCGAACACTGCGGACGGCATGGCAGGAGCACAGAAAGCGCTTGCCTCTATACAGGGTGCGGATATCCGCTATGTGGCAGGGGGTGCGAGCAGGCAGGAATCTGTGTACAAGGCGCTTGAAGCCCTGTCTGCCACCGCTGAACAAGACGCAATCGTGCTTATCCATGATGCGGCGCGCCCCTTTGTCAGCGCAAAGATAATAGGCGATGTCATAACAGCAAGCCTTTCTTTTGGGGCAGCCGCTCCCGCCATTCCTGCGGTGGACACTCAAAAAGAAAGCAGCGCAGACGGCTGCATAGCAAAGCATTTAGAGAGAAAGAGGATTGTCGCCATACAGACGCCGCAGGGCTTTGCCTTCCATGCGCTCTGGCACTGCCACCAAAAAGCGGCAGCAGTACAGAAAGAATTCACTGACGATACGGAAATCTGGGACAGCTTTCCCGAATACACGGGCGGCAGAAAAGTGCGCCTTGTGGACGGGGACATCAAAAACACAAAAATCACCTACGCAAAAGATATGCCACAAACTATGACTCACATCGGCTTCGGCACTGACTTTCACCGGCTTGTAGAAGGAAGGAAGCTCTATCTCGGCGGAGTGGAAATTCCCGCCGCCAAAGGAGAACTGGGACATTCAGACGGAGATGTATTGCTCCACGCCATCGCAGACGCAGTGCTGGGCGCAAGCGGCCTTGGGGACATCGGTTCGTATTTTCCCCCCGAAGAAGAAAAATGGAAGGATGCAAATTCCGCCCTCCTGCTCCAGTACATCTGGAAAGATGTCAGGGAAGCAGGCTGGCAGCTTGTAAACCTCGACTGCGTGGTAGAAATCGAATCCCCCAAGTTCCTGCCGTGGCGGAAGCAGGTCATAGCCTCCATTGCCCGCATACTCGGCATTGCTGAAGGGCAGGTCTTCGTCAAAGCAAAAACCAACGAAAAGCTTGAAGCGGTGGGCACAGGCGCAGCGGTCAAAGCCTACTGCGCGTGCCTGCTGGCTAAAAATTAAGCATCGTCATCATCATCGCTGCCAAAGCTCAAAATCATACGCACCTCTGCCATAGACATATTGAGCGACTCGGCAATTTCCTCCTCTTTCCACCCCCGACGCTTCAAATCACGCACATTCCGCTTGCTCTGAGGAGAATCTGCCTCCTGCGCCGATGCACGGGAATTGCGGCCCTTGCCACCGCTTCCCTTCTTGGACGAATTTGCCTTTGCAATCGAATGCAGAAGATTTATCTGCTCGTTGGCGTCATCGGAAAGCTTCTGTATGCGCTCTTCGATTTCCGCCATATCATCACGGGTAGCAGTTACCTGTTCAATGCGCTCGTCGGCATCATCGAGCACCTTCTGCAATGAGGCAAGACGGTCAACGGCATCGTTGATCTTGTCATCATTCGCGAGTATCTTCTTCACGTCATCCTGCAGGCGCTTGATGGACTTGGGCAGGTCGCCTATCTGGGAATTGCACTTTTCAAGCCGCTGTTCCAGTTCCCCTATGTGGGACACCGTGTTATCGACGGTGTTGGCAACGCTGTCTATCGTCTCGCCCTTCTTTTCAATGCGGTCGTAACGCGCCTGTATCTGATCGAGCGTGTCCTGGAAATTGCGCACCTGCGACTGCATCTGCACAAGGTCATCCCGCTTGCTTGTCAAGTCCATAATTTTCTCGTCCATCGTCTTGTTCAAATCGATGAGGCTCGAAAACTTCTTGTCAAGCGTCTCCAATGCCTGTGCCTGAGTGCCGAAGTCGCTGATACGCTTGTTTACGCTGTCGTTCATCTCTTCAACCTTGTGCAGGTTGTCATTGATGACGTCTATCTTCTCCTCGTAGGACGCAATCTTGCTTATCTTATCGCGCAGGTCCTCTATTGAAGAGCCGAGCTGATTTTTGAGCTCATCAGCCTTGTCAAAAAGCTCTGTCTGCATGGCAAAATTCGCAATGCTCTGGTTGATGGACTCAACCTGCTTTTCAATGCCGTCGGTGTCAGCCTTGAAGCTGTCTATCATCTTGCGGTATTCAGCCTTGTCCTTTTCGGATCGGCTGGCAAAGTCTTTCTGCATCGCTTCAATCTCGCGGTTGCTGCGGGCAGTCTGCTCGTCCACAAGCTTCTTGGTCTTGGCAAGCATATCAGCAAACTGTTTGTTCATATCGGACAAGACTTGCTTTGACTGCTGCTCATAGGTCTTGAGCGCAGTGCTCGTTTTGTCGGTAAGTGCGTTGATGTTTGCCTGCAGCTCGCTCTTTGCACCGATAGTCTGCTCTTCAAGCTTGTCGATGCCCTCCATAGCCTTTCTGTCAAGATCGCGGATGCGTTCGCTGAAGCCATCGCTTGAACTCTCCAACTGCTGCTCAAGCGTATCCTGCCACTTTTTAAAGCTGTCGCGGGCAGCCTCGACAGCTCCCATATTTGCATTCTGCTTTTCTTCAAAGAGGCGCTTCAAATCCGCAAGCTGCTGGTCAAAGCTGCGCTGATTCTTCTTCAACTGGGAATCCATGCGCTGCTCGTACTCCGCAATTTCCTGAGAAAGCTGCTCGTCCGCCTTTGCCGCGGCATCCTTAAGGGTGCTGCGATGGTTTTCAAGAAATTCCTTGAGTTTCTGGTCTATTGTTTCCACCTGCTCTTTCAGGATGGCATTGTTTTCCTGCAAAGAGCTCTGGAATTTCTGCTCCTGCTCCACAGTCTTTGCCTGCACATCTGCAAGGCGGCGTTTGAGGTCATCGATGTACTTCATCTCCAGATTGCGGCGGCTCTGCTCCGAATCATCGGAGAGCGAAGAAAGACGCTTGTCAAAGTCATTCTGCCATTCCTGTATCTGCAGCTCAAGGTCGAGCTTGCGCTTTTTCAGGTCATTGGTGAAGGAGTCCTCCACCATCTGGAGCCTCTTGCTGGCGTTCATATAGGAGTTTTTCTTCAGCTCATCGACCATGGTCTTTATTGCAGAGATGTCCTCCTTGGCCTTCTGCTCTTTTGCCTTGACGGTGTCTTCAAAGTCAGCCTGCTTTTTGCTCATGCCTTCGGTGAACTTGTCGAAATCATCAGTCACCTTTTTCTCCGCCCTTTCCATGATGCCGCGCAGGGTCTGCTCAAGTTTGTCCACATCGGCGCCCGTGGAATTGAGTTTTTTGAGGCGATACGCCATCTCGCGCTTGTAGCTTTCAAGCTGCTTGTCGAGCCCTGCCAAGTACTTTGCCTGACGGGCATCGTAGTCGCTGGCAAGCCCCTGCATGGTCTGGCTAAGCTTTGTGTCAAATTCTTCCAGTCGTTTCCTCATCGTGTCGCTGAAATCTGCGAGTTTTAAGGCGCTATCCTTGGTCTCCTCGTCAATCTGCCGTGCGGTTGCCTGAGACTGCCTTTCAGAGTCGTGATAGTCTTTTTCAAGCTTCTCTATAGAAGATTCGATGGAAGAACGGGTGTCCTCTGCTTTCTGCAAAAGCTCTGCCAGCGTGTTGGTCACATCTTTCTGCATTTCGCTAATGTGTTCCTGCAAAAGCTGCTTGAACCTCTTCTGGTTATCTTCGCCCAGCGCCGTGTAGCGTTCGTAAGCAGCCTTCTCCTTTGCTTCCGCCTGCTCCAAAGCATCGCTGTACAGCTTTTCAAAGCGGCTCTGGATTTGGGCTGTCTTGGTGTCCAAAGAGTTTTGCAGATCGACAAGCTGCTTTGTATTACCATTGGTGTCTGTGCGCAGGGCATCCGCAGTCTTTCGGGCATCCGCAACGGAAGCCTCCAAGGTTTTCTGCAAATCGCCGAGACGCGCATTGAATTCACTATTAGCGGCAGCAGTGCGCTCATTCACCGTGTTCTCGAAATCGCTCGCCCGCTGATTTACCGAGGCAACGATGCTGTTCGTCCTGTTTGTAAAGTCAGAAACGATGTCTTTTGTCTTAGCCTCAAAATCATCGGCAAGGAACTTTGTTTTAGCAGCTATGTCTTCCTGCAAGCTGCCGGTTTTGGTGCTGAGAGCTTCTTCCAGAACGCCCATATCCTGCTCCAGCTTCTTCGTCTGTCCAGAGAGCAAGTCAGAGATGCCCTGAACTTGGCTATGCAGCTCGGCAGCCATTGTTTCTGTCTTGTCCTTGATGTCTTCCGCAAGACCGTCAGTCGCAGAGGCAAGCTTCTCTTCCAAGGTGCCTGTCTTTGCGTTCAAATTCTCTTCCAGAGACTTTGTGCGCTTGACGACTTCGGAAGCAAGGGCATTGGTCCTGTCTTTGAGAGAGATAAGCAAGGTTTCTATCTTCGTCTTAAGCTCTTCTTCAAGACTGTTCGTCTTTGTGGCAATGTCATTCTGCAGGCGAGTTGTCTTTTCGTCAAGCAGGCTGTGCAGCTCGGCAGTGCGCTCTTCCACATCCTTGTCATAAGAGGTAGCCGTGTTTTTGTAGTGCTCAATGGCGGCAGCAGTCTGGCGGGTAACATTGCCCGTCAAATCCGCAAGCGCTTTCTCCAGTGCGTTCTCGAACTCCTCGGACTTCTTTGCCAGCTCGGTGTTGATGATGGTAGTCCGGTTCTTCACGTCTGCAAGCTGCTTGTTTAACTGTGCCTCAAGCATGCTGGTCTTGTCGTTGATGTCCTTTTCCAGACTTGCAGTGCGCTTCTCCAAAGCCCGCTGCAAGGTGTCAGTGCGGTCCTCTATCTCCTTCGTGTAATTGTTCGTGGTACGGCTGTATTTTTCAATAGCCGCAGTGGTCTGCTCATGCACGTCGTTGGTCATCTTTTCAAGCTTCGCACGGACGTTTTTTACAAGCTCATTACCCTTGTTCTGAATTTCAGCGTTGACATTCTTAGCCTTCAGGTTGAGCTCTGCCTGCTTGTTTTTCATCTCCTCATCGAGGGCATCAGAGCGCTTCTTCATGACAGTGCCGAAGAGGTCCATATTTTTGTTCATCTCTTCCTGCAAGGCCGCAGCCCTGCTTTCAAGCGCCTGCTTCAAGCCCGCCGTGCGGTCTTCGATTTCCTGCGTATAGTTGTCGCAGGTGCTCTTATACTCAGAGATTGCCGCAAAGGTTTTGTTCTTTGCGTCCTCCGCCATCTTGTTCAGCCTGTCCTTTACGACATTTTCAAGCGCAGAGGTCTTGTTGTTCATGTCTGTGCTCATGCTCTCTGCCTTGTCGTACAGCTCCTTGAAATTGCGGTCAAGTTCTGAACGCAGGCCTTCCGTCCGCTGGCTGATATCAGCGCTGATTTCAGAAATCTGTCCGTCAACCATCTCGTGCATGGCGCGTATCTTTTCCGCGACATCGCCGTCTATTGACGAGGTGCGGTTGCCCACCACACCGAGCAAGCCGGAAACCCTCCTGTCTACATCAGAGTCGAGAGAAACAAGGCGCTCTTCTATAGAAGATTTCAGATTATCTATCCGCTGCCCTAAATCGACATTGTCTGTGTCTGCCTTTTCGTTCAGGCTTGAAGCTATGGATGCCAGCTTGTAGGTGAGCCCCTTGTTAAAGTCTTCCACTTTGCCGGACAATTCGGCATTCACGCTGTCCGCGGCAGCGCTGAGAGAACTATGCACCTCCTCTATTCTGCCGCCGAGCTCGCTGTTGATGTCGTCAAGACGCTCCGACATCTGCTGCAGGCGGCTTGAAAGCTCGCCATTGATGCCATCTGCCTTGGCATACAGCGCCGTGTGTATGGCATCTATCTTGTCGGTGAGTCCGCTGTTCATGCCCTCGATTTTTGCCGTAAGCCCGTCGTTGACGACATCTGCTTTGTTGTCCAGCTCTGCATGAATGCTTTCTATTTTGCCGTCCAAGTCCCCATTGATGCTGTCCGCCTTGGCATTGAGCTCTTTGCGGATGTCCGCTATCGTAGCGGAAAGCTCGCTGTCAATGCCGCTGGCTTTGTCGGCAAGCGCAGTGTGGATATCTTCCAGCTTGTCGTCCAACTCGCTGTTGATATGCTCAGCTTTGCCGTCAAGCTCCGAGTAAATGCTGTCGATTTTGCTGTTCAGCTCACCGTTGATGCCGTCTGCCTTGTCTGCAAGCGCGGATTGGAGACTGTCTATCTTGCTGCTCAGCTCATCGTTAACACTGTCAGCCTTCGCACCGAGTTCTACACGCATTGCTGCTATCTTGGCAGAAAGCCCGTCGTTGACAGTATTTGCTTTGTTGTCCAGCTCCGCATGAATGCTTTCTATTCTGCCGTCCAAGTCGCCGTTGATGCTGTCTGCCTTGTCGCTGAGTTCCACACGAATGCTGTCAATCTTGCCGTTCAGCTCAGCGCTGATACCGTCTGCTTTGGCGACAAGCTCTGTGCGCATACCCGCTATCGTGGCTGAGAGCCCATCATTGACGGCTTCCGCTTTGTCAGCAAGCGCAGTGTGGATGCTTTCTATTCTGCCGTCCAAGTCACCGTTGATGCTGTCTGCTTTGTCACTGAGTTCCGCACGGATATTCGCTATCGTAGCGGAAAGCTCGCTGTTGATGCTGTCTGCCTTGCTGTCGAGTTCCGCATAGATGCCGTCTATCTTGCCGTTCAGCTCTTCATTGATGCCGTCTGCCCTGTCTGCAAGCGCAGCGTGAATGCCGTCGATTTTGTCACCCAGCTCGTTGTTGATGCCGTCTGCCTTGGCATCGAGCTTTGAATGTATGCCGTTGAGCTGCTCTGCAAGCTCAGAGCCAATGCGCTGAGCTTCTTTGTTTATGCCCTCAAGCCGCTCCGTCATATCCGTGTTCACGCCTTCTGCCCGCTCTGTCAGAGTAGCTGTCATCGTGGCAATCTTTTCCGTTATGGCATCCCTAAAGCCATCAGTCTGGGACTTAAAGCCCGCTGCCATATCAGCTATCTTCTGCACGAGGTCGTTGTTGAAGCCATTCGCGCGTCCGGTGAGGATGTCGGACAAATCCGCTATCTTTATGGAAAGGTTGCTGTCTATGCCGTCAGCCTTTGCCGTCAGCTCGCCTTCAATGCCGTCGATTTTAGCCGCCAGCTCATCGTGCATACCGTCTATCTGCGCAGAAACTTTAGCGTCAACGCCTTCCGCCTGAGCCTGCAAATCGCGTTCCACCGCCGTGATTTTCTCGCGCAAGGCATCGTTTACGTCATCGGCAAGCTTGCGGACGTCAGCCTCTATGCCGTTTATCTTTGAAACAAGGCTGTCATTCACCGCGTCCACTTTGCCATCAAGCGTGGACGCAATGCCGTCTGCCCTGTCCACGCGGGCATTCATATCGCTGGCAAGCGTGTCAATCCGTGCGGAAAGCTCGCTGTGCATGCCATCAGCAAGCTTGCGCACCGCGGCATCCACATCGTTTATCTTTGCCGAAAGACTGTCGTTCACCGCATCAGCCCTGCCGCTCAGTGCAGAAGCGGTGCCATCTATCTTGCCGTCTAAGCCTTGAGCCAGTGAGTCAAGTTTGTCAGAAAGCCCGCCCTGCACAGAAGAAGCATTTCCGTCAAGCTCGGCAGAAACAGCATCCATTTTCTCTGCGAAGTCTTCCCGCATCTGGGCAATCTTTGTGCGCACAGTGTCTTCCGTCTCTTCGATGCGCGAAAGCACGTCAATACCTATCGACTCAGCACGGGACTGCAAATCCTCGTTTATCTGGCTTATCCTGCCGCCGACAGCGGTATCCAGTCCAGTGATTTTCTCTTCAAGGGAGCTTGTCGTTTCTTCAAGTTTTTCCTTAAACTGCGTGTCCAAGTCCTGCGCTTGCTTGGCAATGGCGCTATTCAGCACGCTTGTAACATCGGCGACACGCTTTTCCAGTTCCTCTTTCTTTCCCCGAATTGTCTCCTGCATATTGCTCGTATAGTTCTGGATATTCTCTAGATGGACGCCCGCATTCTTCTGGTAGCGCTCTACAGCCGCCGAGGTGCGTTTTTCTATGTCTTTCGCCATCTCATCCAGACGTTCCCTGTAGGACTTTTCCAGAGAGGCAGCCTCATCCTGCATATTGGATTCCACAAACTGTATCTTTACGGAGACTTCATTAAATTTCTGCTGGAGCTTATCGTTCAGCGCCCCCGTCTTTTCCACCAGCGCTTTTTCAAATACTGAGACTGCATCCTGCAGGGACTGCTCGTATGCGGAGGAGCGCTCTTCATAGCCAGCAGAGATGTGGTCTATGGACTCCTGCGCCTGCTTGCCAAGCTCTGCGGTCTTTTTGTCAATATCGTCTTGAAGCGCCACAAGCTTGTCGGTCAAGGTATTGCGGAGCATACCCGTGCGGGCATCGACGTCTTTCGTGTAATTCGCCGCCTCAGCGTTATAGCGCTCAACCGCAGCCCTCGTCTGCTCCTGCATGGCGTTCACTGTCTCGGAAAGCTTAGCATCAACGGTGGCTCGCAGGGTTTCAGATTCGCTGCCAAGCTGCTCAGTGATTCCCCCAAGCAAGTGCTCCAGTTCAGAGCTGCGCGCATCAAGCTCGGCAGAAATCGTATCAAGCCGTTCGTGAGAGGAAGAGGACACTTCTTCCAGACGAGCCGTGATATCGGAGGACAGCGTGGACAGCTGCTCTTAGACCATAGTCAGCAGAGAGCTGTTGCGTCCGGACAGCTCCTCGCTGTATGTGGCAGATTCCCTATTATAGTTTTCTATTACCGCCGCAGTGCGGTTTTTCACTTCATCCGTCATCTGGGTAAGCTTCTGCGTGACGGCGTTCTCGAGGGAAGTGGTGGTGAAATTTATCTTGTCATCGATGGCGTTCGCCTTGGCACTGAGGTTTTTAAATTTTTCCGACAGAACCTTGTCCACGCTTTCAACAGAAGCGAGCAGGGTATCGTTTAAGCCGGTGATGCGCTGGTCCACATCTGCATCCAAAGCGGCAGATTTGTCGTTGAAGAGATTGATGAGGCGCTCTATTTTTTTGTCGATAGCCGTTTTGATGTTATCCGTTGATTCCTCGTAGCCAGCCCGCAAGTCTGCCGCCTGAGAATCAAATTGCTTCTGCACGCCGTCAATAGCGTCCTGCCATGACAGGGAAAGCGCAGTTTCCTTTTCGGCAAAGCGGGACTGCAAGCTATTTGTCGTAGAGTCAAATTTCTCTGAGAGGGACTCCGTGTTTTCATCTATCTGCGCCTGCAGGCTGTCAATCAAGCCCTGGAGAGCACTCGTCCGTCCATCCAAGTCTGAGCCAAGTTCAGTGAACCTTGCATTCAGCTGCCCCTGCAAGACACCTGTTTTATCCAGCAGGTCTGCCCCCAGCTCTGTGATTTTTGAGTTTATCTGCCCCTGCAAGGCGCTTGTCTGTTCCTTCAAGTCAGAATCCAAGCCCGCAAATTTCGTGTCTATCTGCTCCTGCACGGCATCAACCGTATCCTGCCATGAAAGAGAAAGTGAAGAAGCTTTCTCCGCAAAGCCAGACTGCATGGCGCTTGTCGTTGAGTTGAATTTCTCGGAAAGGAAATCCGTATTTTCATTTATCTGGGACTGCAGGTTGTCAATCTGCTTTTGCAATGAGCCGGTCTTTTCAGCCAAGTCCGCATCCAATCCCATAAACCTTGCTTCTATCTCTCCCTGCAAGGCATCCGTCCGGCTGGAAAGCTCGCCGCTCAAATCATCCAGCCGCGAATTCACCTGCCCCTGTACGGCAACGACGGCATTCTGCCACGAAAGGGAAAGAGCAGCTTCCTTCTCGGCAAAGCTCGCCTGCATGGCGCTTGTCGTCTCGTTAAACTTCTCTGAAAGAGAATTCGCGTTTTCAGCTATCTGGGACTGCAGGCTCTCTGCCTGACTCTGCAGGACGTCCGTCTTATCCAGAAGGCTTGTGCTCAGCCCCTCGACTTTTGAGTTTATCTGCCCCTGCAAGGCGCTCGCCTGCTCCTTCAAGTCAGAATCCAGTGCGGCAAATTTTGAGTCTATATCCTCCTGCAGAGCGCTTGTCTGTCCATCCAGACTTGACTCCAGCTCTGTAAACTTCGAGTCCATCTGCCCCTGCAAAGCATTGCTCTGTCCGTCCAGACTTGACTCCAGCCCTGTAAACTTTGAGTCCATCTGCCCTTGCAAAGCGCTTGTCTGTCCTTCAAGGCTTGCGCCCAGCTCTGTAAACTTTGAGTCCATCTGTCCCTGCAAAGCGTCTGCCCTGCCGTTCAGATCGCCGTCCATAGCTGAAAGCCTTTCGTTCACTCGCTCCTGTACGGCATCCGCCCTCGCTTCCAAACCCGCATTCAGGTTTGCAATCTTGGAGTCTATCTGCCCCTGCAGCCCGTCCGTCCTGCCGGAAAGCTCGCTTCCCAGCTCTGAAAGCTTTGAATCTATCTGATAATGCATGCTCTCTGTCGTAGAGTCAAGCTTATCCGCCAGTTCCCCTATCTTGGAATCTATCTGCGCCTGTAAAGACGAAGCGCGAGACGTGACATCATCTTCCATGAGCGTAGCGCGCTCATTCACAAAGTCCTCCAGCTCTGCCTGCCGCTGTTCAAACTGGGCCTCAAGATTGCTCCCCGCATCCCTGATGGACATACTGATAGTGGAGACGGTATCAGAAAAGCTGTCCTGCAGCTGCGCCTGCGCTTCCTTCACGGAAGAGCTGAGCTGCTGCACTTTATCCGTAAAGTCTCCCTCCAGATTCTGCGTCAAAGAGTCAAAAGTCGTCTGGATTTCGGTGACGCGCTCGTTGAAAACATCCTTCAGAGCCTTGTTTCTGTCGCCAAACGAAGAATCCATCGTGCCGATGCGTTCCACAATCGCATTGTTGATATGCTCAAGCTTTTCCTCCAGATCCTGAGAAATCTCATCGATGCGCTGATTGACACGGGTGGTGAGGGAAAACATCTTTTCCTCTATTTCGTTTGCCAGATTCGCATCGCGAGCTTCCAGACCGTCCAGAAGCTCCAGCTTGTCGTTTTCTGAACGATTTCTGAGCTCTTCAAATGCCTGATCTTCAATGTTCATGGCACGCTGCGCCGCGTTGTGATAAGCCTCCTCTATGTCAGCGGCAATCTTTGCCATAACGTTCTTGTTTTCGTCTAAACAGCGCTGGGTCTCATCGCCAATCTGCTTTGCGCGCCCCTCGTACTGGGAGAGCATATCGGTGCTGATAGCCTTCAGCTGTTCAACGTTCTTTGTGGCAAAGCGGTCTACAAGCTCTCCGGTCTTCTTCTCAATGGCGCTGATTGTTTTCTGCTGCTTGTCAAGGCGAGCGTTGTACCTGTCGATTAAATCAAAGCCTTTTTTTACTCCCGCAAGGTTTGTTTCCGCCGCGCTCGTCATATTTATGAGGTCTTTCAATATGCGGTCGTAGCCCGAAATCTTTTCGCCCATATTCTTGATGGCATCAATATTGCCCTGGAGATTCAGGCTGTCAGTTTCAAGCGTCTTATACTGCTGGTCCACGCGCGATATAGCCGCCTTTATCTGAGTATCGCGACCGTCCAGCTCATTCATCAGGATCCGCATCTCTTTTTCTTTTTCTTTAAAACGCTCATCGAGATCCTTCTCACGCTTATCGGCATAGCGCTTTACTTTTTCCATTGAGTTTTCGTTTCTATCGACACGGCGTAGCCCCACGCTGACTATGGCAGACAGCATGACGGACACAATAATCCCAAGAATTATCACTTTTTTCCCCACCCAAAGAGCATTTTATTTCAGTATATCATTATATAGTTTTATCTATTTTAGCACAATATTTTTCAGTTGGCGATAATTTTTAAACGAAATGTCTGCCTCCCGACAGGCTATGCCAAAGCATTTCCGCAGCCCCTTGAGCAGGTAAGCGGTCTTCATGCCGTACTTGCGCGCACCGCGCACATCATACTTGATGCTGTTTCCGACATAGAGTATCTCTTCCGGTTTAAGGTTAAGCTTCTTTGAAAGTATGCCAAAGGGATAGATAGAAGGCTTCAGTGCTCCCGACTCCTCAGAACCGATGCACACATCGCAGAGCGAGCGGAGCCCCCACAGCCTGCCCTTTTGCTCGGGAGGAAAATCAGAAAGCATACCTATTTTCAGTCCTGCCGCCTTGAACGCGCAGATGGTCTGGTAGACATCAGGATAAGTCTTAATTTTATAAAAAAACGGCTTCAAGCCCTCATAGCAGATGTCGTTTATCTGCTCCTTGGCATAATCCGCAGTGCAGTGCATCCTCTCTGCCAGAAGGCGCGCCTGATATTCAAAGAAATCCGGCAGGGGCGCGGTCTTATGCATTATCCGGCGCACCGCACCAAATTTCAAAAAGAACTTAATATGATGAAGAAAATACGCAGGCAAACGAATGTAGAGATGCCACGAAGGATAGAGAGTTCCGTCAATATCAAATGCCACGGCTTTAATACCATCATACATATAAAGCTAGTATAATGATATTAAAGGGGGTTGTCTATGGATTATTTTTGCAGGGGCAGGAAGGCTTGGCTTGAGCGCACCCGTTCCAGATGGACAAAGCAGTCCTGATGGTTCTTGAGGAATTCCGCAAGCGATATCTCCTTGCCCGACTCAAAGACAGCGCATTCAAAACGTCCCTCGTCGTCAAAATAGGGGAAAAACACAGCGCAGTTATTGAACGCTGCTTCACCGGGGCGGTCCGCAGAATGCTGCTTGAGCGCGGCAAAATAGAAGTAACGGGGTTCCGTCACAGCGAGTATGTAGAGCAGGCCTTCCAGCTCGCGGGGAGAATAGCCAGTGTCAATGCTGTAACCGGCAGACTGCCTGAGCGCGCCGTTCACCAGATCCGCCACGAAGGGCACGATGCGCACGTCCACGCCCGTCATATCCTCATAGCCTATCGTATAGCTGAACTGCCGCTTGCTTGAATTGGCATTCAGAACCTCAACCGCAAGGTTCCTACACCAGTCGAGCGTAAAAGAAAGCCTCGTATCCTGAGTAAGCACACCGTTTTTGCCAAGGCTGCTGTAATTCACCGTCGGAGAAAGCATATTGGGCAGCACGGTGGCTTTGTGGACAAGCCCGTCCGCAACCCATTTGACAAATCCGGCGCTGCTAAGCACAATGCCGCCCTCATCAATGGCCTTGCTCACTGACTTGCGGTCCTCCGGCGGAATATACGGCGCATTATACTCGATGGAATACAGCAGCCCGTCCTCATTATAACAGGCATCAGGTCCGTAAGTGATGCGGGGCAGGCTGCCGCGGATAACCTCCAGCATCGAGAGCACAGAATCATACTGGTCGCTGACCACCGTCACCTTGCTCCAGGGCAGGGAATTCTTGGTGAGCAGCTTGACCTCTTCAAACGAATAGGTATAGAGCTTCTGGAAGCGGAAGCCCATCGGTATGGAACGGGCTGCATACGAGCCAAAGACCACCATATCGGCATAGGTCTTGGGACTACCCTCACGAAATTCCACATAGACATCAGGGTCGGCATTAAAATACCAGCGGATTTTTACCGGCTTGCCGCTTTTTGCATTCCGGTAGAGCAGCCAGCTTCCCGCCGAATCCTTGCGGAAGCGGTCTTTCTCGCCGTTGCTTTCGGGAAGCACAAAGATGACAATGTCGCTGCCCTGCTCTTCCGCGCTTATCTGTACGGCATTGCCAATGCCGTCCTTCCGAATTTCGGGCTTTTTTGCGCGCAACTCGGAAGGCGGAGCGGTGAGCCACGAAGCAACGATCTCCGCCCTCACGTCCGCAGAATCAGGCACCCCGCCCCGCGCAGCAAAGAGCGGCACAGTAAGCAGGCTGAACAGCATCAGCACAACGACATTTCTCTTCATATTATATACGTCCTCCTGTATCCATCGCAGGAATTTCACTTTCAGCCACAGGCTCCGTATCCACAAAGCCAAGGCTGCCTTCGGCAAACTGTATGCGCGGCTCCACGACGCTTCCATCGGGCTGATGGATTTTGCCGTCAGAGCCCTCATCGGGATGCCTGCCCACAGGGGCATTGCTCAGCAGGAGCTTCAGGCGGTTCAGCTGGTTAACCTCGCTGGAACCGGGGTCATAGTCCACCGCCGCAATATTCGTTCCCGGATAGCGGCGGCGCAGCTCCTTAATCATACCTTTACCCGTCACATGGTTGGGCAGGCAGGCAAAGGGCTGCACGCAGGCAATGCTGCCCACGCTGTCCTTGATGAGCTCCACCATCTCCGCGGTGAGGAACCAGCCCTCCCCCGTGATGTTGCCGAGCTGAACGATGTCATCCACTCCGTCCATCAGCTTGTAGATGAGGCTCGGCGGCTCAAAGCGCCGGCTCTTTCCAAGCTGCTTTTTTATGTACGCACGGTACCTCTCTAAAAACCACACAAAGAGCTTTGCGTTACGCTCTGTTTTCTTGGGAAATGCCAATTCCTCATGGCGGAAAATCCCCGTGCTGAACGTATAGAAGAGGAAATCCGCAAGGTCAGGCATAACGCATTCTGCACCTTCCCGCTCAATGGTCTCCACAATCTGGTTGTTCGCCGTGGGGTGGAATTTCACCAAGATCTCGCCGACAACGCCCACCCTCGGTTTCTTTATCGGCAGGAGGGGAAGGCTGTCAAAGTCCTTTATGATATTTTTGATGATGGAAAAGTAATAACTGTTTTAGATCAGGCTTGTGGAACGGGTGGTATGTTGTCAACAAGCTATAACTTTATCAAGAGATATAACCCAACTGCAGATGTGCGTTTGTTTGGACAGGAAATAAACCCAGAGTCTTATGCTATTTGCTTGGCTGAGATGCTTATCAAAGGTCAGAATGCGGAAAATATTTGTTATCAAGATACTATGAAGGCAGATCGTTTTAAAGAAACAAAGATGCGTTTTGTTATAGAGAATCCTCCTTTTGGAACACCATGGGGTGGAAAGGATGCTGCAGAAGGTGTCGAACAAGCAGTAAATGATGAACATAAAAAAGGCTTTGATGGTAGATGGGGAGCAGGACTTCCTGGTTCAGGAGATATGCAAATGCTCTTTTTACAATCAGCTATAGATAAGATGGATGATAATCTAGGTAGGGCAGCTATTATTGAAAATGGAAGTCCATTATTTAATGGAGGAACCGCTTCTGGTGAAAGTCAGATTAGAAGATGGATGTTAGAAAACGATTTGATTGAAGCGATAATTGCATTGCCAACAGAATTATTTTATAACACAGAAATTGCAACATATATTTGGGTATTATCGAAAAATAAAAGCAATGAACGTAAGGGAAAAGTTCAATTAATTGATGCTACAAATATTTATCATAAATTAAGAAAGGCTTTGGGAAAGAAAAAGAATGAAATTACACCAGCTGACCGAGCTGAGATTACAAGGCTTTACTCTGATCTTTCAGAAAATGAAAATTGTAAAATTTTTAGGAATGAAGACTTCATGTACCATGAATATGTAGTGATGCAGCCTCTTCAGAGAAGTTATGCTATTACTAAGGAACGTATTCAGAAAATGTTAACATCGGGTTCACTGTCTTCATTATATGACGAGGCAAAAGTTAACGAACTGGAGAATACAGAAGAATTGACTGGAAAGGAAGCAAAAAAGTTAGAGGCTTTCCAAAACAATAAAGCAACATATGACGGTATTATTGAAGCTCTTAACGAAGGCGTTTCAGAGAAGATATATTTGAGTGTTTCAGAATTTATGCCCGTTTTGTCAGAAATTCTAGAAAGTGTCACAAATGATAAAAAAATAATTGATAAGGTTGCAGAAGGATTGTCGATAATGGATAAGTCTGCAGAAGTGCAACATGATAAGAAGGGCAATATCATATATGACAAAGAGACTAAAGATACTGAAATAATACCGTTTGAAGAAGATATTGAAAAATA
>CAKZZK010000241.1 GCA_937885235.1 uncultured Treponema sp. | reverse complement strand
TATACGACAAAGTCGCTTTCGAATTCTTGCGACAAATTCCCTTACGAATAATAAATTGTCATTACAGAGAAGAAGAGGGCTTGTAATTTCAAGTCGAAAATTATATACTGTTTTTGTGGTAAAAGCTGTATATGGTTGATGTTTCCATAATAATTGTAAATTATAACACAAAAATTCTTTTAGAAGCATGTCTCTATTCCATATACGAGCAGACGAAGCTCATTAGCTTTGAAATCATCGTTTCAGATAATGGTTCGTCAGACGGGTCGCTGTCTATGCTCGAGGAAAAATTTCCTCAGGTTATCCGTATAGACAACAAGGCTAATCTTGGCTTTGGAGCGGCGAACAACCGCGCGCTGGCAAAAGCGAGCGGTAAATACATTTTATATCTGAATTCAGATACAATCCTCTTGAACAACGCCGTCAAAATCTTTTTTGACTATTGGGAAAACGCAGACAACAAAGATGCAATCGGCGCACTTGGCTGCAATCTGCTCAATGAAAAGGGGCAGACCATCCATTCAGGCGGTGATTTTCCTACAGCAGGTACAGAGATTGTCCAGAACTTTCTGGAGCTCTTTTATGTCTTGAAGAATTCCATCCCCATCATCAGGCACACGCATCTGGGCTTTGCCAACGACATAAAGCCGCGGCACGTCGGTTCTATCGACTATGTGACGGGGGCAGATTTATTTGTAAAAAATGATTCTTTCGCCTCTTTCGATGAGCGCTATTTCCTCTATTATGAAGATACAGACCTGCAGAAAAGGATGTCTTTGGAGGGCAAAGAGCGATTGCTCATTGATGGTCCCCTTATCCGCCATCTAAAGGGTATGTCGGACAAGAGCCCCTCCGTGCTGAGCTTTTACCGCAGCATTCCCAAAATACATACTCAGCTTTCAGCCTGCAAGTTCCTGCGCAAGTATCGCGCGAGCAGGGTAAAGATTTTCATCTTAAAGATGATAATACTCTTGATATGGATTAATCCCCTGCTGATCAGGAAGACACACTCATACATATCCAAGCTCTTTGCGATATAGCACATCATTGCGATATATCGCAATCAGCTAAATTTCACCGTTATATCATTTCCCTTGACGAAAACCTTTGCCTGCGCGCCCATGATGAGCGGCATAGCGGGAGCGATGTGTCCAATGTCGGCATCCATGATGACGGGAACCCGATAGCGCGAGAGGATGTCTGTGACCGCGTTGTATTGATTTACGCCGAGCAAGTCCTGCCCCCAAGCCGCGAGGGGGCGTCCGATGATAAAGCCGCTTGCACCCGTAAACCAGCCGCATTCGCCAAGGTGCCAGAGCGCACGGCGGATGTCCATAGGATTGTAGTCGCATGCCTCCAGTACCCAGATGACGGGACCGTGCTTTGCCGCAAACAAGGGGCTTGCATCAAAGCGTGTGCCCGCAAGGTTTGAAAGCACGTCAAGGCAACCGCCGAGCAATATGCCGTCAAAGTCAATCGCCTTTGAAGCGGGGACAGGGCAGAGGGTGAAGCCACGGGGGAGAAAGCTTTTAAGTTCCTTCGCCGCCGTCAGCTTATAGGGGGCAAGAGGATTTTCTTCTATTATATCGCTATCTTCTTCGTCCACCTGTTCGGGAGCTTCAAAGCCATCGTAGCCATGCACCGTGCTGCTTGTTCCCTCTATGAGCGCGAGCGTATCCGTCTCGCACTGCTCCCACGGCTTGCCGAAGCCTGTAATGCAGTGCCCATAAATGGCGGCGGTGTCGCAGAGCGTCACGAGGGGGTGGATAAAGTTCGTATTGTCGGAATAGCCCATGAACCATTTTGCTGGAGCGGTCTTGAGCCGTTCAAAGTCCACAAAGCTCATGGTCTCGCACATAAGCTCGCCACCACCGCAGGAAAAGACAGCCTTTGTCTCCTTGTCAAGGTAGAAGTCCATGAGCTCTGCCGCGGCAATCTCCGGCTTTGTGCTTATGCCCAGGCCATCGTCTTTAGAGCAGGTGGTGCCTATCTTTACCTTGTAGCCGCGCTCCCGTAGCTTTTTTACCGCTTCTGTAAAGCGTGTGCTGTAGGGTTCCGTTGTTGCGCCGAAGGAGGGAGCTGTAACGCCAATGCAGTCACCGGGGTGGAGGAAAGGGGGAATCTTCATACAACCAGTATAGCAGATTTACTTAAAAAATCAAAAAAAAGTTTGTACTTTTTTTATATCTGGTTTATAATGATTGTATCACAATCTTTTGACAGGAGTTACGTATGAAAAAGATTTTTGCTTTGATTGCAGTAGCTGCAATCAGCATTGTCGGAGCATTTGCTTTTGACCTTTCCACCGTGAAGGGAACATGGCAGGATGCGCGCTGGGATGCCAACTGGACTTTCAATGCAGATGGCAACATCGTCCTTTCAATCGCAAGCACGGGACGCACTGTTTTTACGTTTACCGATGAGAACGTGCAGAACTTCCGCGTAAGGATGGAAGGCGAGGGTCTCGCTGTTATGTTTGACTGTGCCGCAACGCACCGCTCATACAAGTTCATAAAGCCGCCGACGCTGGGTACCGATTTGGACGTGACCATCGATCCTGACTGGACCGATCTTGACTACAGAACAAAGTTCCGCTTCATTGATGAGTAGTTTTTACTGATACTGATTTTGTAAAAGGCACGGGAAAAACAAGTTCCTGTGCCTTTTTTAATGGAGTTTTTATGTATTCTAAAAATGATGTCGCACCCCTGCCGCCTATGGGGTGGAATTCCTACGACTATTATAACACGATGGTGACAGAGCAAGAGGTAAAGGCAAATGCTGACTATATGGCTGCCAATCTCAAAGAATATGGCTGGAATTACATCGTCATAGACATACAGTGGTCTGACCCCGATGCGGGAGCCCAGAACCCCGATGTGCAGTACATTCCCTTCAGCCACTTTTGCATAGACGAATATTCCCGCCAGATTCCCGCTCCAAACCGCTTTCCGTCAAGCGCAGGGGGGAAGGGGTTCAAGCCCCTTGCCGACTACGTGCACAATCTGGGGCTGAAATTCGGCATACACATCATGCGCGGCATTCCCCGCATTGCCGCTCACAGCCACAGCAAGATTCTGGGCACAGAGGCGAGGGCGGACCAGATTGCAAATCCATTCAGCATCAGCCGCTGGAACGGCGATATGTACGGCGTTGACTGTACAAAAGAGGGGGCACAGGCTTATTACGACAGCATCTTCGCGCTCTATGCGGAGTGGGGCGTGGACTACGTGAAAGTAGACGACATCTGCAACACAAATATGTATCCGCATAACCCCTATTCTGCGGAAAAGGAAATCGAAGCGATTGCCCGTGCCATCGAAAAATGTGGCCGTCCCATGGTGCTGAGCCTGAGCCCGGGACCCGCGGTTATTGAAAAGGCATGGCATCTGGAAAAATACGCCAATATGTGGCGTATCACCGATGATTTCTGGGACACATGGCCGCTTCTGCTTGCCATGTTTGAGCGCTGCGAGGTGTGGCAGAAGCATGTAGGTGGCGGAAACTGGCCTGACTGCGATATGCTTCCCCTCGGAAAACTCGGCAAAGGCTGGGGGCGCGGTGAATGGTACACAAAGTTCACGCCCGATGAGCAGAAAACCATGCTCACTCTCTGGTGCATCTTCCGCAGTCCGCTGATGATTGGCACGGACTTGCCGCAGCTTGACGAGGAAACAAAAGCCCTGCTCACAAACAAGGAGGTGCTTGCCGTACAGCGTTTCGGGCATGGCGCTTCCCAGATAATGCGTGATGAAAAGCAGTGCGTGTGGGCAAGCTATGGGGCAGGCTGTCCCGCCAAGGGAATGACGGTGTACGTAGCCCTCTTCAATCTGTCTGATGAAGCCGAGGAGCTTACGCTGCGCCTCTGCGATATCGAGGGTATTCAGGCGGAAAAGACCTACGCCGTGCGGGATCTGTGGCAGAAGCAGGATATGTTCCCCCTGCAGGGAGACGCCCTTCTGAGCCAGAAGATTCCAGCCCACGGAGCGGTATTGCTGCGCTTGCAATAGCTTGACAGACAGAGAGGAGTCTTTATTTATGGATAAAAACACAGCGACGGCAGTTGCCATCAATGGTTCAAAGGGAAAGCTTTCCGCGCTTATCCAAAAGCCAGCCTTGGAAGCAGGCAGAAAGTGCCCCCTCGTCATAATCATGCACGGCTTTTCCGGCAACAAGGGCGGGATGCTTTTGACGATGATTTCCGATGCTTTGGAAGAACTGGGCATAGCCTCCATCCGCTTTGACTTTAACGGCCACGGCGAGAGCGAGGGGCGCTTTGAAGATATGACAGTGCCAAACGAGATTGAAGATGCGCGGCAAGTCTACAACTACGCCTGCGGTCTCGATTTTGTGAATTCGGTTTCCCTGCTCGACCATTCTCAGGGCGGGGTCGTTGCAAGCATGCTTGCGGGAAGTCTAGGAAAAAAAGCGATAAAGAGCTTGGTGCTCATGGCTCCTGCCGCTGTGCTGCGGGAAGATGCTATCCGCGGCAACACAATGGGCGCACTTTACGACCCCCTCAATCCTCCTGATTTTGTGGAGCTGTCTGGCGGCCTGCATCTCGGACGGGAATACATCAAGGCGGCATTCTCGCTGCCGATATTTGAAACTGCTCAAAACTACGCAGGTCCCGTCTGCCTTATCCACGGCACCGGAGACCGCGTGGCTCCCTATACATACAGCAAGTTCTACGAGATGGTCTACAAGAAAAGCGAACTGCATATCATGGATGGCTTTGACCACGGTTTTTCACAAGATCAGTCAGCTGTCACAGATATAGCAGTCGATTTTCTGATTAAGTATGTAAAATAAACAGAAAAGCGTTTATTCCCAACCAAAGGTTGCAGGCGGCTTGTTGCTGAGGTCAAAGAATATGGCATCAACATAGGGCAAGCCTGCAATCTTTTTTATAACGCCCTTGAGCAAATCCTGCGGTACCTGGGCAAAGCGAGCCGTCATCACATCCTCAGAGCAGAGCGGGCGGAGCACGAAGGAGCAGCGTTCCTGCGCACTGGCGTAGGGCAGGTTGATGGTAAGGTGCTGAAAGACCTTGTCGTACCAGCCGCTCTCATGCAGGGCGCAGAGCATGATATCGTCAGCATCGCGCGTCTGGTCCAAGCGGCGTTTGTCGCAGTAGCCTTGTTGCAGGCGCAAGTCTCCGTCGCTGAGTGCAGGATTTTGCCACAGCCTGATGATACAGCGGTTGATATACGTGGCGTTGTTTGTCACGCGGCTTGAAGCCTCTTCCAGCTTTTCCCATTTTTTGGGCAGATGGTAAAAGCCATTTTCTTCCGCCGCAAAGCTGAGCACCGCAGGAAAGCGATAGGTGCGAAAATCTCCCTGCACGCCCACAGAGCGCACCGGCAGCACGTAGCGGGAGAGCGCCTGCGTGCAGTGGGCGCAGAACATATCAAGCTTTATGCTGTCCAGTTCCTGCTGAGCCTTAGCCCGCTCATCCTTGTCTTTTTCGCTTGCTGTGCCATCAGTACAGAGCACATTGATGCTCAGCCCGGGACCGGGGAAGGGGTGGCGCATGACGAGCTTTGCATCAAGTCCAAGCTTCCTTCCGATGACGCGCACCTCATCCTTGTACAAATCCCTGAGCGGTTCTATGACAAGCCCCTTTTCAATGAGCTTCTGTATGCCGTCCACGCGGTTATGATGGGTCTTGATTACCTTGGAATTCTTTGTGCCGCCAGACTCAATGATGTCGGGGTAGAGCGTTCCCTGCGCAAGCAACCACTTGCCTTCCTCCAGCTTCTGCCTGCTTACGACTTCGTTGCGCACCGCTATGAAATTTTCGCCGACAGCCATGCGCTTTTTCTGCGGGTCGGTGAGCCCCGCGACCGCCGCAAGAAAGCTCTCGTGGGCATCTTCCACAATGAAATTCGTAAAGCCGTATGCGCGATAAGCCGCGGCAACCTGTGCGCTTTCATCCTTGCGCATAAAGCCATTGTCTATGTGCAGGCCAAGCACGCGCTCCTGCCCAAGCGCCTTGTTAAGCAGGGCAAACGCCACTGTGCTGTCCACACCGCCGCTTAAAAAGAGCAATACATTCTTGCCTGCTGCCTGTGATGTGATTTCTTCTAATATATGGGCAAGTACCGTGTCTTCATCCCAGTTTCGCTCCATGCCGCAGATGTCGCGGGCGAAGTTCTCAAAAATCCTGTTACCCTCAAGTGTGTCTTTTACCTCACAGTGGCACTGCAAACTGTAGCGTTTGCGTCCCACATCCTGCACAGCGGCAAAGGGACAGTCCTTCGTGCTTGCGACAACTTCAAAGCCTTCTCCCAAGGAAAGCACCGCATCCTGATGGCTCATCCACACCTGTGTGCCATCCGTCACGCCCGAAAGCAGGGCAGAAGCCTGTCCCGCTTCAGTTTTATTCAGGTGGGCAATGCCGAACTCTCCCACCGTGGCTTTGCCCACAGTGCCGCCATAGTGCCGCGCCATAAGCTGGTGCCCGTAGCAGAGCCCAAGGATGGGCACATTCACATCAAAGAGCGCCGGATTGCATTCGGGAACATTTTCGTCATAGACGCTTGCGGGACCACCGCTCAGAATGATTCCCTTCACATCAGCGATAGTCCCCACATCAACGGAGGGAAGCGCGATTTCCGAGTAATAGCCCAGCATGCGCAGACGCTTTGCAATCAGGTGCGCGTACTGGCTGCCAAAGTCCAGGACAAGGATCTTTGAGCGACCTTTGCCATCTTCCTTGCGCTTGCTTCTGCCGTATTCGCAGCTTGCCTTAATGAAGTCTCGGAAAAGAGGACCTGCTTTGTTGGGGCGGCTCTTGAATTCGGGGTGGAACTGCCCGCCGAGCATCCAAGGATGATCAGGTACCTCGCAAATTTCCACCAAATCGCGCTCTGGGTTTACGCCCGCAATGATGAGCCCCGCCTTTTTCAGTTCCTCGCGATACACATTGTTGAACTCGTAGCGGTGGCGGTGGCGCTCCCATATTACCTCACTTCGGTAAGCCTTTTCCGTGAGTGTTCCCGGTTCCACCTTGCAGGCAAATTTACCGAGGCGCAGGGTGCCGCCGAGAATCTTTCCGTTCTGGTCGGGCATAAGGTCTATGACGGGGTGCGTCGTGTTTTTGTCAATCTCCGTAGAGTGCGCATCAGTCCAGCCGAGTACATTGCGCGCGTATTCAATGACAAGAATCTGCATTCCCAAACAGATGCCAAAGTAGGGTACCTTGTGCGTACGCGCATACTTTGCGGCGCGGACCATGCCCTCAATGCCGCGGGAGCCAAAGCCGCCGGGCACGATGATGCCGTCCACCTTGCCAAGCTTTTCTTCCACCGTTGCGTCATCAGAGAGCGTTTCGCTGTCTATCCAGTCTATTGAAACCTCAGCCTCGTTGGCAATGCCGCCGTGGGTCAGGCTTTCCACCACAGAGAGGTAGGCATCATGCAGGTCAATGTACTTGCCCACGAGGGCAATCTTCACATGGCGCTTCGGGTGCTCAAAGACATCCACCATCTTTGCCCAGTCGCCCAGCCGAGACTCTGTGTCCGCAATGCCGAGCGCCTTGCAGACTGCGCTTCCAAGCCCCTCTTTTTCCATGTTGAGTGGCACTTCATAGATTGACTTGGCATTGAGGTTCTGGATAACACAGTCAGTGTCCACATTGCAGAACTGGGCAAGCCGCTCGCGCGTGGAATCGTCAAGCGGCGTTTCGGTGCGGAGCATGAGGATGTTCGGCTGTATGCCAAGCTCCTGCAGCTCTTTGACGGAATGCTGGGTTGGTTTTGTCTTGATTTCATGCGCCTTGCTCAGATAGGGAAGAAGCGTCAGATGTATGTAGCAGCAGTTTTCCTCGCCCACGCGGTACTTCATCTGCCTGATAGCTTCTATGAAGGGCAGGGATTCAATGTCTCCAACCGTGCCGCCTATTTCAGTGATGATGACGTCCGCGTTCGTCTCTTTGGTGGAGATAAGCATACGTGTGAGGATTTCCTCTGTTACGTTTGGAATCACCTGCACCGTGCCGCCGTGGTAGCCACCCTCGCGCTCCCTGTTGAGCACGGCAAGATACACCCGTCCCGCCGTGGTGTTGCTGCTCTGGGAAAGCGTAGCATCGGTAAAGCGCTCGTAATGTCCCAAATCCAAGTCGGTTTCCGCGCCATCATCTGTGACAAAGACTTCACCGTGCTGAAACGGATTCATCGTGCCGGGGTCAATATTCAGGTAGGGGTCAAACTTCTGGTTTACTACGCTGAGCCCGCGGCTCTTCAGGATAAGACCGATGGATGCGGCGGCTATACCCTTGCCAAGACCGCTCACCACGCCGCCTGTGATAAAAATGCACTTCGTCATGTACGCAAAACCTCAAAAAATATGCTATCCATTATAGAGGATATTCTTCGTTTCGTCCATAAAATTTGGAAAAGTAACGGCTCACGCGGGAGAGCATCCTGCGGGACACCTTGGGATTGCGTTCAAGCAGGGAAAAGAATGTCTCTTCAGAAATGCGCACTATCTTTGCATCGGAGCCAGCCTGAGCGTCTTCCTCGCGGGCCTCTTCCAGCATGCCTGCTTCCTCGCCGAAAAACGCCCCCTGTCCAAGGAAGAGCAAGCTGTTTTTCCGTGACAAAAGCACCGTCCCTTGAACGATGTAATAGGCATCAGCCCCCGAGTCTCCCTGCCGGTAGATGTAGTCGCCTTTCTTTAAATTGATGACATGGCTGCCATCGTTCAAAAAGGAATCTGGGCGGATAAAGAGGAGCCGTTTAATCGTAGAACGAAGCGAAGTATCGTCTCGGTCTGGAAGCAGATAGAGCTCGCTTAAAAGCAGCGTATCAAAAAACTGGGTAACAAAGAGAAACTGGGCAAAAAAGAGAAAGATGATAAAAAAGGCATACGCAATGGCGAGCATGACTATGGCATTGCTGAGCACCCCATAGACCAAGTTGTAGCGGTTTACATTGATAAACATCCGCATAACCTTCTGGACTACCCAGAAGCTCACGGTGCACAAAAGCGAGGCAAGCATGGAAGCCGGAAGGCTAGGCTGTGAACGGCTGACAAACTTGTACACAGCGGTGACAGTGAGGAAAATCAGTACGAATGGAAAGCCTGTTACAATTACGCTCGTAAAAATGTGGAATAGCTCGGGAAAGCGGGCAGCAAGGCCTTCAAGCAGGGGCAGCTGCATGATGGTACGGAAAGTGGCGATGACAAACACAATGCTTGACAGCAATATGGTTATCAGCACCTCACCTACAAAAATGAAAAGCTGGTTCCTGTTTGCCTTGTTGTGATAATTCTGCTTGAAAATTCGCCGCAGGCTCATGATGAGCGCACGAAAAAAACGCCTTGCCATCCAGACAATGGCAATGGTGATGACTATCTCAAAGTTGGTGATTTTCTTTATCTGCTGTATGGAGACAGCCATATTCTCCAGATTGATGAAATCGGTGAGCAGGGAATTGACGTTCAGCAAGTCTGTCACTATCTGCGGCTTTGCCCGCATAAAGCGGACAAGGACGACAAGTATCATCAGCACAATCGGGATGAATGAATAAAAGAAACCAAATGCACATGCAGCCGCGTAGGAGAGCAGGTCATTTGTATAGAAAAAAAGACAGGTGAGATAGCTAGACTGCAAAAAGGTGACAAACGTCAGTTTCCGCCGCTTGCCCGTCATTGATTCCTGTGTTTGTTTATAATCTGCTGTACCTCATTGTTGAGCGTGTGGTCTTGCTCAGCGTAGTGGATATAATCTTCCCTGTCTTCGGGCTCGTTGTTTATAGACAAAATCATCTGCTGCTGGAGCACATCAAAGATATAAATTTGGATTTCTTTTTTTACCGCAGGGGCGATCTCGCTGTCGTACAGGAAGATTGCCACCTCGCCGTCAGGATTTTCCTTGATGATATACGCATTTAACTCCATGACGAGGTATTTTTTGCCAAGAATGAGCGTGGTGTTCGGAAGCTTCATGCCCTGTTTGAGCACGCCGCGCAATGTGGGCGGAATTTTCACCGCCACCGTGACAGAGCTGATATCAAGAATCTTAAGGCGATGTACCTTGCCATTATAATTCCAGTAAGCGACCGCACTAGGGTCGTTAAAGCAAGAGGCCCGCACATACTGGCGGCGTCCCTTGGCACCGTTGAAGTCGAGCACACCCTTGATGACCTCTGTCACCTTGCTCAAATCTCCACCAATTGCAGTGATGCCTGCCCTGACCTCCAGCTTGTCAAACATCAGCTTTGCGTCTGCTTCCCGTATGCGCTCCGAAAGAATGCCCACCAGAATGGTGCGCAGTACAGAGTCAAGCGTGAAGGACTGCAA
The DNA here is from genome assembly GCA_937885235.1 of uncultured Treponema sp. GTDB lineage: Bacteria > Spirochaetota > Spirochaetia > Treponematales > Treponemataceae > Treponema_D. Next base: position 280 of record CAKZZK010000241.1, on the reverse strand, counting down.
AAAGGCAATCCATATAGGTATGGGGAACATCGTGTCCGTGTTCAGAAAAAGGATGGCATCCTTGTTGTGCCGCAGGATATTTTTTGCATTGCGGTAGTTTTCAATGCTGTATATCTCGTACTCCATGCTGCGCAGATTGTCTATGATGGTCATTTTCATTGTGTATGAAGGATTGAGAAAGAAAATTTTGCGACCAAACTCAGGATTCTTTCCTTGCTCTGACATTAATAAACCTCCTGCAATGCTTACATAGGCGAGGTATGTAAATTGCCCCCCCCCC
>CAKZZK010000240.1 GCA_937885235.1 uncultured Treponema sp. | reverse complement strand
TTCGGAATTCGGAATTCGGAATTCGGAATTCGGAATTCGGAATTCGGAATTCGGACTGAGGGCATACTATCGCCTTTTTCCATACGGGTCGGACAGACTAAACCGCATAAGACAATCCCCAGGCAGATTGCGGATGGCGTGGAGAATTTCACGGGCTTCACGGCAAAAATCTCATCATCGTCAGAAAACGTACGGCAGATAGCAAGCCTGCTGTAAGGGGGGATATAGAATCGAATGAAAGGCAAGCAGATTATGAGCACAAAAGAGAAAGCGGGTAAGGCTAAGACGGCTGACGTGGCGGTGTCCGCAGACGGCATACGCAAGGCTGAGTTCGTCCGCGCGTTCAGGGAAATCCCTAAGGCTGAGCTGCACCTGCACCTAGAGGCGGTCATCAGCAAGGCCACCATACTTAAGTTTTACTTGCGCCGATATCCCGGTCTGAACGAGGCGGAGGCGGAGCAGGAAATAGCAAAAATCTTCAATTATTCTGACCTTAACGGTTTCATCAGGGCATATCTGGCAGTGCAGGATTTGTACGACAGCGAGGACGACTTTGACCGCGTGTTTGCTGACCTCAAGGACTACCTTGTCCGCAACGGAATCTCTTATGCGGAGGTTTTTTCAGCTCCCAGCGCATTTATCAAGAAGGGCTTCGATTTCAGCAAGATGGTGGACAGCTACCGCCGCAATATCCAGAAGATAAAAGCCGAGACGGGCATCGTAGTCCGCATCCTCATAGACGTTTCCCGCTCCTTCGGCATGGAGAATGCGGAGAAAAACCTGCAGCTTTTGCTTGCCTACCGGATTCCCGAAATCATTGGAATAGGTCTTGGCGGCTCCGAGGAGAAGGGACCGGCAAAGCTCTTCGGCAAGGTCTTCGAAAAGGCACGGGACAACAGCCTGTTCACAGTTGCCCATGCGGGCGAGGACATGGGGCCGGAATCCGTCTGGGATGCGATGGACATCCTGCATTCCGACCGCATCGGCCACGGCATTGCCTCCATGCAGGACGAAAAGCTCATGGAAACCCTTGCTGAGCGCAAAATTCCGCTGGAGATAAGCCCCACCAGCAATATCTTTACCCGCAAGTTTGTCACCAAGCTGTCAGAACACCCGATGAAGACATTTTTCAAGAAGGGCATCGTCATCACGCTGAATACCGACGACCCCCTCTTCTTTGGCGTAGAGCTTTTGGACGAGTTCTGGAATGCCTATACAGAGATGGGCTTTAGCTTCCCAGAGCTCAAGCAGCTTATCTGCAACTCTTTTACGGCATCATTCCTGCCTGAGGATGCAAAGGGGGCTTTTCTGGAGTCGGTGGAGTCCGTCTGGGAAGGGCTTGACCTGGAACATAAAAAAAAAAGGACATTTGAGTTAAGCGCGGTAAAGCGCGCCATGCTGATGATAGGCGCACCGGTCGCCGCTTTCTTTGTGCTCACAACGATAATCGCAGCGGGGCTGGTTTCCGGCTTTACGAGGCGGCAGACCTACGAGTTGATGCAGAAACAGACTCAGGAGTGCGTCCTCAAGTTGGAGAAGGAGCTTGTCGCCCCCAAGAAGATGACCGAGGCGCTGGCCTGTTTTTTCAAGGACGGCTTTTCCGATGACGATGCGGCAAACCGTGACGTTTTCGTTAAGATGTCCCTCACGTACCCTGAGCTTCCCGGTTTTTATTGCGGGCTTACAACAAAAAAGACATACAGCTCGCCGAATATTGTCCTGCCCGATACCTACGATCCCACCAGCCGCGGCTGGTACAAGGGAGCTGTCGGGCAGGGAGGTGGAATGTACTATTCCGACGTGTACCCGGACTCGCAGACGAACGAGCTGGTCATAACCTTGTCCAAGGCAGTCTACAAAAAGGGCAGCTTGGACGGGGTCGTTGCTTTCGACTACACTCTGACGGATCTGCTCGTAATCCTTGAGGGAAGCAAAAGCGAGGAAGAGGATCAGTCCTTTATCCTCTCCCCGGAAGGAAGATTCTTCATGCACGAAAGCTACACGCCCGATGACAGCATACTGGAGGTGGAGGGCGGCTTGTACCGTGACATTGCACAGAAAATCCTTGCTTCGGGCGAAGGCTTCGTTGAGGGAATGTTCGGCTTCTCCAGATACCTGTTCCGGGTGTCCGTGATGCCGACGACAGGCTGGTATTACGTGCTGGGAAGGCCTGTCAGCAGGGTCAATGCATTCTCAGGCAGGATGAGGCTCATTCTTTCCCTGTCTTTTCTTGTCCTGTTTATCATAATAATGGTGATTACGACGCTCATCATGAGCCGTATGAAGGCCAGGGAGCGGGGAGCGAGCGAGCGGCTTATCGACGAGACCTACGAGCTTGCTGACTCCTCCCGGAAGAATGCGGCAACGGCGCAGGATCAGAGTGCGGCGGTCAAAGAGATTGTCGCGACGATGGAGGACAACACATCCCTGTCGGAGTCTATTTCACGCAAAATCAAGGATGTGTCCGCAGTGGCCAAGAAGACGAGCGGTGATGTTGCCGAGGGGGTATCCTACATGGAGGAGAACGTCAGGCAACTGCACGAAATTTCTGCCGCCAACCGTTCGACCATAGAGGGCATAAAGGATCTGGGCGACAAGATAGAGAACATCTGGGACATTGTTACTTTGATTAACTCGGTGGCGGATCAGGCAAAGATAATCGCATTCAATGCGGAGCTTGAGGCTTCGGCAGCAGGCGAGGCGGGCAATAACTTCCACATCGTCGCAAGCGAAATCCGCCGCCTTGCAAACGGCATCATCGACGGAACTAAGGAGATAAAGGAACAGATTAGCGAGATACAGCAGAGCTCCGACACCCTGATTCTTGCCAGCGAGAGCGGCACGGAGAAGATAAAGCGGGGCGTGGACAACGCCCGGAACCTGCAGCTGCGCTTCGACAGCATAAAGAACGCTTCCGAGATAACGGCGGACAGCGCGGGCGACATCACGACAATTATTCAGCAGCAGACGGCGGCCAGCGAGCAGATCCTGATTACGCTCCGGCAGATTGCCGCCGGGGTGGAAAACTTCAGTGCGGCGACGGAAAGTATATCCCTCGCATCAGAACGGCTTAAGGCTATAGCCGGGGATTTGAACGGATAATTTCATGAGAATCTATTTTAGAAGGAGTTTTGAATATGGTTGGCGGGAATAAAAAATCAGTTTTGATGAGCAGGAGTGTCATCGTGTCCGTCGGACTGGTGATTGCCACCGTCATTGCGTGCGCGGCATTCATATCTGTGTCCGCACGGCGGAGCTTTGTGCGTTCCGTGCAGGAGGAGCTTGTCCAGACACAGCACAATATGTCGCTCAGCTTTGCAGTCAGCCTGAACGAGCAGAAGATCCTCGTCCTCCAGATGGCGAAGTCCAATACTATTGCGGCTTATCTGGAATCCCCTGATGACAATACCCTGAGCAAGCTGGCCGTGAACGAATTCGAATCCTACCGAAGCTCCTTCTTGAGCAATTCGGTGTTCTGGACATCGGATAAAGACCGCGTCTTTTATACGGATGCCGAGCCGCTGTATGTCGTTGACCCGGAGGATCCCGATAGCTACTGGTACAAGATGACTCTGGAGGGCAAGACAGCCTACAATTTCAACATAAACTTCAACGAGGCACTCAACAAGACCAACCTGTGGGTGAACGCTGTCGTCAAGAATGCCGCTGGTCACGCGGTGGGCATGGTCGGTTCGGGAATCCCGCTTACCAACTTCGTGGATACGATGTATTCCAAGCTGCCGAGGGACTGCAAGATGTTCCTGTACAACGACGAGCTTGAGACCACCGGTTCTCTTGACATAAAGCATTTGGAGCAGAAAAAGCCCATCATGGACTTGATTCCAGACTTCAGCGGTCGCGAGGATATGCTGAGGTCGGCGGACAGCCAGATGATGCTCATAGGCAACGTCATGTACTCTCTTGCCTCGCTCGGCGAAATCGGCTGGCACATAGTTTTGTTCAAGGAATATGACTTTACCGAATTCAGGAAGGGCGCGGGCCTGCCGTTCATGATAAGTACCCTGATTATAATCCTGCTTGCGGTGGGAATCTTCCTGTTCTTCCGTCTGCGGAGCTTCAGGGACAATGAGCGTGAGACGGCCAGAAAGCTTCTGAGCGAGACGCAGAATCTTGCCGTAGCCGCCAAGGAGAACGCCGCCACCAGCCAGGACCAGAGCGCGGCGGTAAAGGAGATTGTTGCGACGATGGCGGACAACAACGCCCTGTCGGAGAGTATCGCTACCAAGATAAAGGATGTGTCCAGCGTGGCGGGCAAGACAAATGACGATGTGTCCGAGGGCGTGCAGCATCTGGAGCTGAACGTCGCCCAGCTGCGTGAGATTGCCGAGGCTAACCAGAACACGATAAGCGGCATAAAGAACCTGAGCGAGAAGATAAACAACATCTGGGACATAGTGACACTCATCAACAGTGTCGCTGACCAGGCTAAGATAATCGCTTTCAACGCGGAGCTTGAGGCATCGAGTGCGGGAGAGGCGGG
>CAKZZK010000239.1 GCA_937885235.1 uncultured Treponema sp. | reverse complement strand
AGCCGGTGCCGTAGCTTTCTCCGATGACGGTCACTTTGACAGCAATGCCAAGGTATTGCTGAATGCTTACGATTATCTCCATGCTTTTGATATTTCAAAAGGGTTTTACGGTATGGGGGCAGGCGTGCGTCAAGGGTTAAATTGGGATGGTATAAAATGGCTCAAAATTCTTTCGCCTCCTCTCCCCGAACAACACCGCATTGCCGCCTTTCTCGACGACAAATGCGCGCATATCGACGCCGTTATCGAAAAGACCCGCGCCTCCATTGACGAATACAAGAAGCTGAAACAAGCCATCATCACCCGCGCCGTCACAAAGGGACTGCGCAAAGGGCGCAAGATGAAAGACAGCGGGATTGAATGGATAGGGGAGATACCGCAGGAGTGGGAAGTGGTTGCTTTGAAATATCTTTGTACAATGCAAGCTGGAAAAAATCTTATTGCAGAACAAATTGCAACCGCAGGAGAATTTCCTGTTTATGGCGGCAATGGGAAACGAGGATATTTTCATTCATACAATAATGAGGGCGAGGCTATTATTGTTGGCAGACAGGGGGCATTGTGCGGGAATGTTCATAAAGTAGATGGAAGATACTGGGCAACAGAACATGCTGTCATAACAAAATCCAACGAGTCTTGCACAATGTTCTTTTTATATCATCTTTTGCAGGGAATGAACCTAAATCAATATGTATCACCAACAGCGGCGCAACCGGGTCTTGCAGTATCCACCATACAAAACTTGAAAACGTGTCTTCCTCCCCTCCCCGAGCAACAGGAAATCGCCGCCTACCTCGACGCGAAAACCGCCGCCATTGACCGACTGATTACAAAAAAAGAGCAGCTCATCGCCGAAATGCAGAGCTGCAAGAAGTCTTTGATTTATGAGGTTGTGACGGGCAAGCGGGAAATCAAGCCTTACCTATCCAAAAATTCGGACGCTGTCTGAACTTTTCCAAAAGGAATCGCTGGGCGCGAGATGATATAAGCATTGACACAATCTCGGCAGTCGTAATACAATAATTGTGGAGGCGTGTGCGATGCGTTTTGAATGGGACGAGAACAAAAATAAAATCAACAAGAAAAAGCATGGCGTGTCATTTGAAATGGCTGTCCGCGTTTACCTTGACGACAAGCGAATTGAGAAACTCGACACCGAGCATTCAACGCTTGAAGAAGAACGGACAAACGTTATCGGTAGGGTTTCCGATACCCTTATTTTGTTCGTTGTAGCAACAGACAGAAGCGGAAACAAAAGAATTATTTCTGCCCGTAAAGCTGAGCCTGATGAGGAGGTGGAATATTATGAAAACTATGACGCTCGATGAGGTTAGAAAACTTCCCCCGCTCACTGAAGAAGAAATTGCTGAAGTGAAGAGTTTTAAGAACACAGATTTTTCTGACTGCCCGAAGCAAACAAAAGAAGAGCTGGCAAAGTTCCGTCCTTGGTATGAGGTTCACCCTGACTGGTACAAGCCCACAAAGACGGAAATCCACATACGTGTAGATACCGATGTTTTGGACTGGTTCAAGAGACAGGGCAAGGGCTATCAGACTAAAATGAACGCTGTTTTAAGGGCTTATGCGTTCGGATGATATAAAACAAAAAAGGCTCGTTTGAGTGGGATTCTGACAAGGCAGAAGCAAACATCACGAAGCACGGAATCAGCT
>CAKZZK010000238.1 GCA_937885235.1 uncultured Treponema sp. | reverse complement strand
ACATTGGGAAGCTTTTTTTTAGCCGAGACCGCTAATACTTTTGAAACTGGCTCAGTTATTTTCTTTGAGTTTTTGCAACGCCTCTTCCCCGCTGTGCGCTACAAAAGCCACGCCGCCCTTGCGGTTAATGTCCGCTATGCGCTCCTCTTGCGCTGGCGATAGCCGCCCGCCGCTGGGGCGCTTGCACTCTATGGCGCAAAAACGCCCGCTGTTATCGTACCCCTCAAAATCGCAGGTCCCCGCCTCGGCTGTCCTGACAAATCGGCGGTTTTGTCCTTCGCCGATTTGAAAACATCCCGTATTTATGCGCTGTAGTTTCAGCCCCGTTGCTTTTATGACGGTTTTTACCTGCTGGATTACCGCGCTTTCGGGAATGTCCTTTAGTTCCATGTCACACTACCTTACAAATTGATTCCCAGCAAATCTGCAATGTAATCAATCTCTTCATGGTCGCACCTCATATAAAAAAAAGGCTGCAAAGTTACCCACTTACTTTGCAGCCCAGATTCACGATGAGCGTTACCAGCCACCGTGCCTAAACAGGTGGCTGCCGAAGTGGGTTCACGGGAGCCATCTGTTTATGCCTATGACTATATCGCTTGTTGTTAATAAAGCCTGATTTTCTCCTTGACACTGCCAATGCGCTATGGCATATTGGTATAATTTGGAATGCGCTTTTAGATGATTTTGGGGGATGTGGGGAATATATGGACAGATTGAATTTGATGAAGTACTGCCGGAAGTATGCGGTCCTGTATGTGATTGCCTTCTGCGCTATGAGCGCCAGCACGCTGCTTGATATGGTGGCGCCGGTCATCGTCCGGCATATCGTTGATGACGTGCTGGTCGGGGGGAATATGGAGCTGCTCACCGTGCTCCTTCTGGGCATACTCGGCATAGGCGTGGGACGCTGCATTTTCCAGTACACAAAGGAATTCCTGTGCGACTGGTGTGGCAGCAAGATTGCCTCGGAGCTGCGCATAAACCTCTTTCAGAAAATCCAGAGCCTTTCCGCCAATTTCTTTGACGGCATCAACAGCGGAGAACTGATGAGCCGCGTGAAGGATGACGTGGACAGGGTGTGGGAGATTGCCGCGTTTATGGGAATCCTCATGGCAGAAGTGGTGGTGAGGACCGCGGGGGCTATGTTCTTTATGATACGGATGAACTGGCAGCTTGCGCTGATTCCCGTGGCGGGAATGCTCGCCTCTGCGGTGATAGCCATACTCATGGAACGCAAGCTTGACAGCCTCTATGGAGACCTTGAACAGGAAAACTCAGAGATGAACAACACTGCCGCAGAAAACCTTGCGGGCGTGCGCACGGTGAAGGCGTTTGCGCGGGAGGGCTTTGAAATCACAAAGTTCCACAAGCACAATCAGAAATACTACGAGCTGAACATTGCCATGTCCCGTGTCTTTGTAAAATACAACCCCGTCATCCAGATCATCACGAGGATGCTCGCGGTAGTCACTTTGCTGATAGGCGGCTGTTTCGTCGTTCAGGGAAATCCGCTTGCGGGCGGGGAAAAGATAAGCCTGGGCGAGCTGATGGCGTTTTTGCAGTACGTGAGCGGCATCGTGTGGCCGATGGAAATGCTCGGCTGGCTGACCAATGGCTTTTCCCACGCAAAGGCAAGCGTCAAGCGGCTTGACAATATCTACAGGCAGGTGCCGGGCATACAGGAGGAATCCGCGCTTGCCGCAGGGCAGGACGAAGGGCTTGCGGAAAAACTTTTGCCGCCGCTCGACCTGAACGGGGATGTCAGCTTTGAGCACGTCAGCTACCGCGTGGGGGACAGGGACATACTCAAAGATGTCTCTTTCAGCATCAAGGCGGGACAGACTTTGGGCATCATGGGGGCAACGGGCTCTGGCAAGACAACCATCATCAACCTGCTCAAGCGTATGTACGATGTAACAGAGGGTGCCATAAAGCTCGATGACGTGGACATCAGGGAAATCCCGCTGCCCACGCTCCGGCGGGCGGTTGCCTGCGTGATGCAGGATATCTTCCTGTTCAGCGATACGATTGACGGCAACATACGGCTCGGTTCCAGGGATACGATGACCACGGAAGAGGTGCGGCTTGCGCTCAGGAACTCGCACAGCGCGGAATTTGTGGACAAGATGAGCAGCCACGAGCAGACTGTCATCGGCGAGCGGGGCATAGGGCTCAGCGGCGGCCAGAAACAGCGCATCACCATTGCGCGCGCACTGGCGCATAAGACGCCCGTCCTCGTCCTTGACGATTCCACATCCGCTTTGGACACGGAGACGGAAAAGGAAATTCAGGGCGTACTTGCCGGTCTTTCCGGCATGACCAAAATCATCATTGCGCACCGCATAAGCGCGGTACGCAGGGCTGACAAAATCATCGTGCTTGACGGCGGCAGGATTGCCGAATGCGGCACTCATGAGGAACTGCTTGCCAAGGGCGGGCTGTACAAGGAAACATACGACAGCCAGTATAAGTGAGGTTGGAATGAACAGTTACAGGCAGGATGAAAACACTGAAAAGAAAGCAAAGTCCGTTACCATGCTGCGTCTTTTCAGGTATCTTTTAAAATACAGGAAGCGCATTGCGCTGGTATTCCTTTTGATGGCAGTTGGGTCTGCCGTTGACCTTGTGAATCCGCTGCTGAACGAACGGGCGATTGACCGCTACATCATGCAAGGGAATATCACGGGGCTTGTGCGCATAGTCATCTTCGCAGCCATCATAAACGTAATCGCAGTCCTTGCCATAAAGGCGCGTATGCTCTTGATGGCAAAGACGAGCAACAAGGTCATACAGGAGCTGCGGCAGGAGCTCTACGACCACATACAGAGCCTTGACCTTGCGTTTTTTGATTCCCGTCCGTCGGGAAAGATTTTGGCGCGCATCATCGGCGACACGAACTCGCTCAAAGATGTCATAGAGAATTCGGTGACGACACTCATTCCGAACCTCGTGACGGTGGCAGCCGTCATGGTCATCATGTTTGTCAAGAACGCAAAGCTGGCACTTGCCGCGCTGTGCAGCCTCCCCTTTATGATAGTGGGCATCTTCCTCATTTCTGTCATGTCGGAAAAGCACTGGCGGGCAAAAAGGCAGAAGTCTTCCAATATGAATGCCTTTATCAACGAGGACTTGTCGGGCATAAAGATAATCCAGAGTTTCCGCGCTGAGCCTGAAACGGATAAGACTTTTCAGGAACTGGTCTGGGACGACCGGCGGGAATTCCTGCGGGCTGTCCGCTGGAGCGATGGCTTTGGCTCGTGGATAGACCTCTGCTGGAGCGTGGGTACGATGTGCCTCTACCTTGTGGGCATAAAGGTTCTGGGCATAGGGAACGTTTCCATAGGCACATACATTGCCTTTGGCAGCTACGTGGGAATGTTCTGGCAGCCCATCATGAACCTGAGCAATTTTTACAACCAGTTTGTAAATGCTTCAAGCGGTGCGGAGCGCATTTTTGAAATCATAGACACGGAGCCGCAGGTTGCGGACAGCCAGGATGCCCTCGCTATGCCGCCGATACAGGGGAACGTGGAATTCAAGGATGTGACTTTTGCCTATGACGAAAAGGCGACGATATTGCAGGATGTCTGCTTTTCCGTGGAGGCGGGGGAGACCATTGCCCTTGTCGGTCCCACGGGCGCGGGAAAATCAACGGTGGTGAACCTTGTGGGGCGTTTTTATGACGTGAACGGCGGGGCTGTGCTTATCGACGGCACTGATATCCGTTCTGTCAAGATTGAAGGGCTCAGAAGGCAGATGGGCTTTATGACGCAGGACAGCTATATCTTCAGCGGAACGATACGGGATAACATCATGTATGGCAATCCCGATGCGAGCGAGGAGGAAATGCTTGCCGCATCAAAGGCTGTCCATGCCGATGATTTTATCAGCGAGCTTCCCGACGGCTATGCGACCAAGCTCACTGCACGGGGCGGGGAGCTGAGCAACGGGCAGCGGCAGCTGATAGCCTTTGCCCGCACCATGCTTTCAAACCCGCGCATACTCATCCTTGACGAGGCGACTTCTAGCATAGACACAAAGACTGAACACCGCGTGCAGGCAGGCATCGCGAATCTGCTCAAGGGGCGGACGAGCTTTGTGATTGCCCACCGGCTTTCCACCATTCAGAATGCGAGCAGGATTTTTGTCATAGACAAAGGCGGCATCATCGAGAGCGGCACGCCTGAGTCGCTTATGGCAAAGCAGGGCGCGTACTACCGTTTGCGGCAGGCGCAGTTTGCATTGTGAGCTTGCAAAAAGAGCGGTTTTGGTGCATGATGGGCGTATGGAAACAAAAGATTTACGGTATTTTGCAATATCTTCTATAGAAAACATACATCTGTATGGCCGCACGGGAAGGGATGCTTCCGGTGCGGTGGCGTTGTTCTGGACGGCAAGCGGCTTTGCGGTGAACAGCCCCGCGCAGGAGCTGTGGGCTGAACTGGAAGCCGACTATGACAACCTTGAGCCTTGGGTGAGCGTGTGGGTGAACGGCTGCCAGGTGTCGCGCTTCATAGTTGAAAAGGGGCGGCGCTGGTACTGCCTTTTCCGCACGGTGAAGGGGTCGAAGGTGAACCGCATTTCCCTGCTCAAAGAGACGCAGGCTATGAGCGATGATGCTTCCCATTCCCTGCTTCTGCACGCACTTGCTGTACCGGCTGCGGAACAGCGCACGGAAGCTGACTTGTTCCGTCCTCTCCCCGAAAAACGCCTGCGGCTGGAAGTGATAGGAGACTCCCTCACCACGGGCGAAGGCATTGCGGGCGCGGTGGACGAGATGGACTGGATTCCCGCATGGCAGGCGCTGAAAGACAACTATGCCGTGCTCACTGCCCAAAAGCTGGATGCTGACTTGCACATACTTTCCCAGAGCGGCTGGGGCGTGGTGGCTTCTTGGGACAACGACAGGTGGCACTGCCTGCCGCGCTATTATGAACAGACATGCGGCCTTGCAAACGGTGCGAAAAACATAAGCTGCGGCGCGCATGAGCCGTGGAATTTCTCTCTGTGGAAAAGCGATGTGGTCGTGGTGAACCTCGGGACAAATGACTGGGGCGCGTTCAAGAACCCGCCGTTTAAAGACCCCGCGACAGGCACCGAGTGGAAAATGCGCCTTGACGGGCGGGGCAAGCCTCTTGCGGAAGACCTGCGCTTTTTGCAGCGGGGTGTAACGGACTTCCTTTCTGTCCTGCGGCGCTGCAATCCCGCCGCGCACATCATCTGGATTTACGGCATGTGCTCCTTTGACCTTGGAAGCAGCATCAGGGGCGCGGTGGAGGACTTTGCCGAAAGCCGCCACGATGCCGCCGTGCATTTCCTGCGCGTGCCGTGCATGTGTGATGAAAGCGCGGAGGAAAAAGGTTCCCGCCAGCACCCCGGCTGGGGTACCCATCGCCGCGTAGCGCAGGCGCTCGCGCGCGAGATTGAGGGATGGGTTTTGTAAACAGGCTGATAGCTGTAGGCATAAAAAGCGCCGGGAATAACGAAAGCATGAGTTCAGGGAATTAGCGGCATCGACTCAGACATCATATCTGTCCGTAAAATATTGCCACCCCCTTGCACAATCCCCCTCATTTCGTATATACTGTCATCACCGACAAAGACGTCTGGTGTACCGATCCGCGCAGCATTGCGGACCGGCGCGCCAGACGTCTTTTTTTGTGTCAAATTTGAAATTTTACTGGCAAGTAAGGGGGCTAGTATGACGGATACTGACAGCGCAGCGGACAGCGGCGCGGTGCAGGCGCAGGGGCTGTATGACCCGCGCTTTGAACATGACTCGTGCGGCATTGGGCTCGTCGTGAACATAGACGGGAAGCCTGAGCACAAGATTGTAGACAACGCGCTGAACATCGTGGAAAAGCTTGAGCACCGCGCGGGAAAGGACGCTACGGGCGAGACGGGCGACGGCGTGGGAATACTCCTGCAAATCTCCCACAGCTTCTTCAAGAAGGCTGCCGCAGATATCGGCATAGAGCTTGGCGACTCGCGCGACTACGGCGTGGGTATGTTCTTCTTTCCGCAGGACGCTTACATACGCGCAAAAGCGCAGAAGATGATAGAGTTCCTCGCACGCAAGGAGGCGCTGCCCCTGCTCGGCTGGCGCGATGTGCCCGTAAATCCTGCCGTGCTCGGGAAAAAGGCGCGGGATTGTATGCCCGTCATCATGCAGTGCTTCATAGCCCGTCCGGATGGCGTGGCAAAAGGCATTGACTTTGACCGCCGCCTCTACGTGCTCCGCCGCCAGTTTGAGCATTCCCGTCTGGGCACCTACGTGGCATCCCTCAGTTCCCGCACCATAGTCTATAAGGGAATGTTCCTCGTCCGTCAGCTGCGCGAATTTTACGCCGACTTGCAGGCAGAGGAATACCGCTCCGCGCTTGCCATCGTCCATTCGCGCTTTTCCACAAACACGCAGCCAAGCTGGGAGCGCGCGCATCCCAACCGCCTCATCGCCCACAACGGCGAGATAAACACCATCCGCGGCAATGCCGACCGCATGATAGCCCGCGAGGAAACGCTTTCTTCCCCCTGCCTTTCCGCAGAGGATATGCGCAAGGTCTTTCCCGCCGTGGATATGGCGGGGTCTGACAGCGCCATGCTCGACAACACGCTCGAATTCCTTATGATGAACGGCATGCCCCTCCCGCTCGCGGTCATGGTCTGCATCCCCGAGCCGTGGCGCAACGACGGCAGCATGGGGCAGGACAGGAGGGATTTCTATCACTACTGGGCGACGATGATGGAACCGTGGGACGGACCCGCCGCCATCATATTCAGCGACGGAGACATCGTGGGCGCGACGCTCGACAGGAACGGACTCCGCCCCAGCCGCTACTACACGACAAAGGACGGTATGCTCATCCTCTCTTCCGAAGTGGGCGTGCTCGACATTCCCGAAGAGGACATAGAGCGCAAGAGCCGCCTTATGCCGGGACGCATCCTGCTTGTGGACACGGTGGAAAAGAAAATCATCTCTGACGAAGAGTGCAAGGCACGCTTTGCCCACCAGCATCCTTATGGCGAATGGCTTGACCAGAACCTGCTCAGGCTGCGGGAACTTCCCATTCCCAACAAGAAGATTCCCGTTGCCACTCAGGAAGAACGCGCCCTGCTGTACAAGGCGTTCGGGTGGACTCGCGAGGATGTGCACGAGCTTGTGCTTCCCATGGCGCGCGACGGGCTTGAACCGACGGCGAGCATGGGCGTGGACACTCCCCTTGCCGTCCTGAGCGAACGGCACCCGTCGCTCTATTCATATTTTAAGCAGCTCTTCGCGCAGGTGACTAATCCTCCCATTGACAGCCTGCGCGAAAAAATCGTGACGGACACCACCGTGTACCTCGGAAGCGACGGCAATATGCTCCGCCCTGAAAGCAAAAGCTGCTCGGTGCTGGAGATAAATCATCCTATCCTGACGGGTGTGGACATACTCAAAATACGCCACCTTGACCGCCCCGGAATAAAGAGCGCGACGGTGAGCCTTCTGTATTACACGGATACCCCGCTCAAGGGAGCATTGGACGAGCTTTTTGTGAGCATAGACCGAGAGTACCATGCGGGGGCAAACGTCATCATCTTGAGCGACCGCGGCGTGGACGAAAACCACGCGGCAATCCCTTCCCTGCTTGCGGTAAGCGCGGTGGAACAGTACCTTATCCGCACCAAGAAGCGCACGGCAATATCGATTATCCTTGAAAGTGCGGAGGTGCGCGATGTGCATCAGGCGGCAATGGTGCTGGGCTACGGGGCGCGCGCGGTAAATCCCTATCTTGCGCACGAGTGCATTGCGGAGCTCATTGACAAGAAGATTCTGGACAAGGATTACCACACCGCCATAGACGATTACAACAGCGCGCTTTTGGGCGGCATTGTGAAGATTGCTGCCAAGATGGGAATAAGCACGGTGCAGTCCTACCAGTCCGCGCAGATATTTGAGGCAGTGGGCATCAGCCGAGAGGTGACGGAGCAATACTTTACGAACACGGTGAGCCGTATCGGGGGCATAGGGCTGAGGGAGATAGAAGAGGATGTAGCATGGCACCACGACCGCGCCTTTGACCCGCTCGGAAGGAAGGTTGACGCCACGCTTGACAATCCGGGCTTGCACCGCTTCCGCAGGGGGGAGGGCTGCGAGGACCATCTGCTCAATCCAGAGACTGTCGCTGCCCTGCAGGAGGCCGCTCAGCGCGGGGACTACGGGCGCTTCAAGGAATACACTGCCATGGTGGATGCGTCAGACAAGCCGCACACGCTCCGTGCGCTTTTGAAGCTGAACTATGACGAAAGCCGCGCCGTTCCCCTCGACGAGGTGGAAAGCGTAGAGAGCATTGTGCGCCGCTTTAAGACAGGGGCGATGAGCTACGGCTCCATCAGCGAAGAAGCGCACAAGTGTATGGCTGTGGCGATGAACCGCCTGCACGGCAAGAGCAATTCAGGCGAGGGCGGCGAAACTCCGGACAGGCTCGGCACGGAGTACAACAGCGCGATAAAGCAGGTGGCAAGCGGCAGGTTCGGTGTAACGGAAGAATATCTGCTTTCCGCTGAGGAAATCCAGATAAAGATGGCTCAGGGGGCAAAGCCCGGCGAGGGAGGGCATCTTCCCGGAAAGAAGGTCTACCCGTGGATTGCAAAGACACGCTATGCAACGCCGGGAGTCTCTCTCATCTCTCCGCCGCCCCATCACGACATCTATTCTATAGAAGATTTGGCGCAGCTTGTCTACGATTTGAAGAATGCGAACCGCAAGGCGCGCATAAGCGTAAAACTGGTGAGCGAGGCGGGCGTAGGCACCATTGCCGCAGGAGTTGCAAAGGCGGGCGCACAGGTCATACTCATCAGCGGGCATGACGGCGGTACGGGCGCGGCTCCCATGAGCTCCATTCACCACGCGGGGCTTCCCTGGGAGCTGGGCGTGGCGGAAGCGCACCAGACGCTCATTCAGAACGGGCTCAGGAGCCGCGTGCTCATAGAGACTGACGGCAAGCTGATGAGCGGGCGCGATGTGGCAATCGCCTGCCTGTTGGGTGCAGAGGAGTTCGGCTTTGCCACCGCTCCCCTTGTCGCCCTTGGCTGCAAGATGGCGCGGGTCTGCCAGAAGGATACCTGTCCCTTTGGCGTTGCCACGCAGAACGAAAAGCTCCGCGCCCGCTTTCCCGGCAAGCCAGAATACGTGGAGAACTTTATGCGCTTTATTGCGGAGGAACTGCGCGAGCACATGGCGCGGCTCGGCGTGCGGACGGTGGAAGAGATGGTTGGCCGCACCGACCTGCTTTCGCTTAAGGACGAGCCGCCTTCAAGCCGTGCACGCCTCATCGATATGGGCTGCATCATAGGCAGAAAGCCTGATGCCGTTCCCTCTCCCGCGCACTTTGTCGCGGACGATGTCTATGATTTCAAGCTTGAAGACTCTGTGGACGGGGCTGTGCTGCTCAAGGAGTTGGGCGCGGCTCTGGAAGAAGGAAAGGGCGCTGCGGCGGACATCACCGTGTCTTCTACAAGCCGCACGGTGGGCACCATGCTTGGCTCCGAAATTCAGGCGCGCTTTGGCTCTACGCTTGCTGATGACACTTTTACGGTGAACTGCACTGGCGGCGGCGGGCAGAGCTTTGGTGCCTTTATTCCCAAGGGGCTTACCCTGCGTCTGGAAGGAGATGCGAACGACTATATCGGCAAGGGGATTTCCGGCGGAAAGATTGTCGTCCGTCCGCCCAAGACAGCCGCATACAAGGCGGAAGAAAACGTCATCATCGGGAATGTGGCTCTCTATGGCGCTACCGGCGGGGAGGCATACATAAACGGCATGGCGGGCGAGCGCTTCTGCGTACGTAATTCCGGTGCCACTGCGGTGGTGGAAGGCTGCGGCGACCACGGGCTTGAGTATATGACGGGAGGCACGGTGGTCATAGTCGGTCCCACGGGACGGAACCTTGCGGCGGG
>CAKZZK010000237.1 GCA_937885235.1 uncultured Treponema sp. | reverse complement strand
GGCAGCTGGGGCGGATTCGGCGGCGGCACCTCTTTCGGCGGGGGCGGCACACATCATGTATTTTTTCATATGGCACTTCCTGTCTCACTTTCAGATTCTGGCTCCGCCCGTCCTGCACTTTCCCCGGAAGAATCAGCGGTTTTACCGCCGGAAGCGGAATCGGCATTCTGCTGAGCGGCGAGCGCCTTTTCCTCTGTGCGGGATTTTTTTGAAAAGCGGTGCTTTTTTTCTTTGGGAGAATCTTTTTTTTCTTCCTTTTTGTTCTTTTTAAAACGGATTGAGAGCGCTACGGGCAGCGTGAACAGAATTCCCACCGCAAACGAAAGCATTATGGTTATGAACACGGGAACGTCCTTAAAGGTCGCAAACAGCAGGCTCACGTCGCATTTATTCTCAAGATTGAAGCCCACAAAAAACGCCATGATGATGATGGCGACAATTGTTCCTATCAGCCGAATGACCATAAAATCTCCTCACATCGTTCTGTCATGAATTTGCGTCGCAAATACGCCCCTTGAACGTGTGTCCGTTCAGGGCTTCTATTTTAACACAGATAAATTTTCCTATCAAACTTTTATCAGCAGGAAAGCTCACCTTCTCGTCCTGCGCCGTCTTACCAAGCAGCTCGTCCTTGTTGTCGCGGCTTACGCTTTCCACCAGCACCTTGGCGACGGTTCCCACACGCTTTTTCATCTGCTCGTCGGTGTGAACAAGCTGAAGGTCTATGACGCGCTGAAGCCGTTCCTTTCGCACTCTTTCGGGAATCTGCTCCATCTTTGCCGCCGGCGTTCCTTCGCGCGGATTGTAGTAGTACATGCAGGCGGTCTCAAAGCGAACCTCGTCCATAAGGTCAAGCGTCTGCTGCACGTCCTCCTCCGTTTCGGTAGGAAAGCCCATCATGATGTCCGTAGTGAGTGAGACATCTGGAATGCGCGCCTTTATTTTTTTGACCAGTTCAAGGTAATGCTCACGCGTGTAGCGGCGGTTCATTGCCTTAAGGACTGCGGAAGAACCATGCTGAACCGGAAGTGCTATGTGATGGCAAATCCGTTCGTTCCGCGCGATAACGTCAATCAGCTCATCGCTGAAATCCTTTGGATGGCTGGAAAGAAAGCGGACCCAGCCGATTGAGGAGCCGATTTTTTCAAGATGGTCTACGATAATCTGAAGCAGCCGCGCAAAGGTTATTTCCTCGCCGTTGTATTCGGCGCGGTAGGAATTGACGTTCTGCCCAAGCAGCGTTATGTCCAGCACCTTGTAGCGGGAAAGCGTGTCCAGCTCAGCAAGAATCTCATTCACCGGGCGGCTTATTTCGCGTCCGCGCACATAAGGCACGATGCAGTACGTGCAGAAATTGTTGCAGCCGTGCATGATGGGAACGAACGTTGATTTTGCGCCCTGCTCGTAGGAAAGCGAGGCAAACTTATATTTTTCGCTGTCGTCAACAGGAACAGCCTCTTTTTTTTCTTCGATTGCGGTGATGATGTCGCCAAAGTGATGCTTTGCGTAGGTTCCTACCACGTAGTCAATGCACGGCCAGTCCTTTTTTAAGGAATCCAAAAGGCGTTCCGCCATGCAGCCCATCACGATTACCGACATCGGCACGGGACCATTCTGAACAAGGGCAGCAGCCTTCTCAAATGCGGAATACTTTGCCGTCTCAAGCTTGTTGCGCACGGCCTTGAGACCTGTAAAATAGCCCAGCCGCCCAAAAATACGGTTCTCTGCGCTTGCCCGCACTGAACAGGTGTTGATGATTGCGGCATCCGCACATGCCGGCGAGTCCGCCTTTGTCCAGCCACGGGCAATAAAAAGCTGCTCAACGGCCGCAGATTCGGCAATGTTCATCTGGCAGCCGTAAGTTTCAAAATAATAGGTCATGACTAGTACACGCTCAGTATTTTTAAAAGCTTATCCTTACCGATGATGCGGAAGAAGCCTCCCAGTCGCGGACCCTGCTCCTTTCCTATCAGCGCCTGATACAGCGCGGTAAAGAGCGCCTTAGACTCCAAGCCCATCTCGGTTGCGATGTCGTACATTGCCTGCTGGCATTCCTTGTCAAGCTGGAACGAGTCAACTTTTGGAACGACCTCGTCGCGAACGCGCTTTACGGCCAGCAGAAGGTCGCCCGTAAGGTCAGCCTTGCTTCCGTCGCTGCGGAGCGCAAAGCAGAACTCAGGCGCGCAGTCCGGCGCAGAATGCTGAATCCAGAACCATGCGCAGGCAGCGCGCCGGCGAAGGCGTTCTTCCTGCTCGGGCTTTACGTCGCCCAAAGATTTGATTACCGCGTCAATGTCGCCGGAATAGGTCTGCAAAAGCGTAGTGAGCATACGGAACGTAATCTGGTACGGCATTGTCTCTGGAATCACGCCGTCAATCTGGCTAAGCATATAGATTCGTTTTTCTTTGTTAAAGTGGTCGTCGCTCTTAGCCTTGTCGACTCCGTATACAATCCGCTCGGTCTTGTCATAGTCCTCGTACACCTTAAGAACGTCCATATCAAAGCTGATTGCAAATTCTGTGTTCGGCCGCGTTCCTGCAAAAAGATAGCGAAGCACCTCCGCCTGATATACGTCCAGCGCGTCAGGAAGGGCGATTACCTTTCCTTTTGAGGAGGACATTTTTC
The DNA here is from genome assembly GCA_937885235.1 of uncultured Treponema sp. Lineage (GTDB taxonomy): Bacteria > Spirochaetota > Spirochaetia > Treponematales > Treponemataceae > Treponema_D. Next base: position 5,030 of record CAKZZK010000237.1, on the reverse strand, counting down.
CTGGAACACCTTTAAGGTTCACGAAGTCGTAGCGCATGGTTACAGGCGCATCCCAGCCGTACACCTTTTTTGAGACGAGCTTTGCCGTGTCGTAGCTTCCGCCCGGGCTGATGTGATCCTTTCCGCCCGGCTCAAAAACGACTTTTTCCTCGTTCCAGCGCATTGGCCAGTCCACGCGCCAGCCCAGCTTTGCGCCCTTGAACGTGCGGATGTCGGCAGTCTCGCAGTTTCCGCATTCGCACTTATAGCTGATTCCGTATTCGCCGTCGTAGCCGGTTATTTCGGTGGTATCCTTACTGCACTTTCCACAGAAAATGGACACCGGCCAGTACACGTCCTCAGCCCTCATCTTGTGCTGGTCGTCGCGGTATTCGTTCAGGCATTCTTTTATAAGCTCGCGGTTCTGCATTGCCTTTTTCATGCCCTCGGCATAGCGGTTAGCGCGGTAGCGGCTTGCCTGATACAGAAATTCCGGGTGAATGCCCACGCGCGGCAACTCCTGCTCTATGTCCACCTCGTGATGACGCGCATAGTTTTCGTTGCGTTCAAAGGTGTCAGGCACCATCGTGATAGGATAGCGTAAGTATTTTTCAAGTTCCTCAGGCTTCGGCATATTGCCCGGCACCTTGCGGAACACATCATAGTCATCCCATGAATAGATAAAGCGCACGTTCTTGCCCCTGTCGCGGAGGGCACGGACAATCAGATCAACGGTAATTATCTCGCGGAAATTGCCGATGTGGACAGTACCTGAGGGCGTGATGCCGCTCGCACAGGTATATTGCGGCAGGTCGCCGCGTTCCTTTATGATTCTTGCTGCCTGCTGGTCTGCCCAGTGGCACAATTCCTTTGGATTTCTTTCATTCATGGCGCTATTATAGGAAAAAACAGTAAAAGACGCAAGACAAGACACTTATTCCAGAGCAAAGAGCTGGTGCAGCTCGGCATCGTCCATCTCGCTTATCCATTTTTCACCGGAACCAGTACCGATGACGCTGTCCGCAAGTTCCTTCTTGCGTTCGATGAGCTCATTGATTTTCTCTTCAAGCGTGCCGCGGCACACGAACTTGTGCACAATGACGTTTTTTGTCTGCCCGATGCGGAAAGCGCGGTCTGTCGCCTGATTTTCCACCGCAGGATTCCACCAGCGGTCAAAGTGGATGACGTGGTTCGCATTGGTGAGCGTCAGCCCCGTACCTCCTGCCTTTACGGAAATAACCATATACGGCACATAGCGCTCACTCTGGAAATCCTCAACCATCTGGCTGCGCTTTTTGACGGGGGTTGCGCCGTGCAGGACAAAACCCGCCGTGCCAAAGATGCCCGCAAGAAAGGCATCGAGCGGAGCACACAGCTCTTTGAACTGCGTGAACACCAGCACACGCTCCCGCTTTTCGTAAATCGCGGCGCACAGCTCTCGGAGCAGCTCAAACTTGCCGCTGTCGTCTTCTGCATAGATGCTGCCTCCCGTGAACTGATCGGGATGGTTGCATATCTGCTTAAGCTTGATGAGCGATGAAAGCACGATTGCCCGCCGCGTTGCCGGATCATCATCGCGGCGCAGGCGTTTCAGCTTTTCTTCAAGCTCCTCCACATACTGCTTATAGAGCACCCGCTGCTTCTTTGAAAGCGAAACGTAGTCCACCATCTCTATCTTTTCCGGCAGGTCGTTGATGATGCTCTTGTCAGTCTTTAGCCTGCGCAGCATGAAGGGACTTATCATGCCTTTCAGCTTGGCATAACCTTCCGGCTTGTCGTGCAGCGTCTTGCAGAAATCCTTGAATTCGCCGGATGTCCCCAATAGCCCCGTGTTCAAAAAATCAAAGAGGGACCACAGGTTTGTCAGATCATTCTCTACCGGCGTGCCCGTCATCGCAAGCCTGTGACGGCTCGGCAGCGCCTTGATAAAACGGGTCTGTTTGGAAAGAGGATTTTTTATCGCCTGTGCCTCATCAAGGATGACGACATCCCACAGCATCTGGGCAAGCAGGGGGAGCCTTCCCGCCATCGTGTAAGTGGTAATGGTCAGAAAAGCCTGCGGTATGATGGCATCGGGCGGGAGGGGACCATGCACTGTGTCCACCGGCATCTGCGGCGCAAACGCGGCGCACTCTTTCTGCCAGTTGCCGAGAAGGGAGGCGGGAACTATCAGAAGGACGAATTTCTCCGTCCCCGTATGGCTTGCGGCAACGCGCAATGCTTCCAGATAAGCGAGCACCTGCACCGTCTTTCCCAGACCCATGTCATCCGCAAGGCAGGCGCCGAAACCGCACTGCTCCATGCGTTCAAGCCAGTCAAAACCGACTCGCTGGTAGGGACGAAGCGTGGCGGTAAAAGTCTCGGGAAGCGCGGGCATATCCTTTGCGGGACTGCGAAGCATGCGGTACAAGCCGTCAAGCCAGTCGCCATTACTCATCGCCTCTGCATCTGCCGAAGGGGCTCCTTCATCAGCAGGGGGAGGAACTTGCCCCGCGTTCATGCCGAGGTGCAGGGCATCGAGCAGCGAAATCTTGCCGCGGAAAGATTCCATATTCCGCAAAAGCTGCCGCAGGCGCTCGTGATCCACTTCAACCCAGCGTCCCTTTATGAGCGCAAGCCCGTCGGTCTGGTCCAAAAGCTCCTGCACTTCTTCATCGCTCAGGGCAATGCCGTCCACCTGCAGAAAGCCCTTCATGCCTACCACGCTGTCCAAGCCCATGAGGGACTGCCCCTGCCCTCCGAGGCGGACACTCAGCGTTATCGCATGACGCTTCCTCTTCCACCAGTCGGGAATGCGGCATACGATGCCCGCTTCTTCAAGGGCGGGAATAGCTTTGAGCAGGGAATATGCCTGTTTGCTTGAAAGCGGCACGGGGCGGGAAAGCTCGTCCTTGCGCAAAAAAGAAGCAAAGAGGGGACACGCAAGGGCTGCGCGCCCCAAGGTATTCCGAAGGACGCGAATCTTTCGCTTATCTTCTTTATATTCGATAAGCGCGTATTTGAGGGGCATGTGCTGTAGATGCCAATCTTCATCACGCGAGGAATATGTCGCCATAAAGGAAAACGGCAGGGCTTCGGTCATATCGCCCGGCGGGCTTTCCACCAGATGGAAAAACACCCTGTCCGCCACCTGCAGGTGCTGGCTCTTTTCAGCCAGATAGAGCAGGACAGTCCCCGCATATTCGGAAATTTCCAGTGCAAAACAACGGTTTAGCTCCGTCCAGACGGAGGAAAGCCAGGCATCGCACACGTATTCCGAGCCAGAAGCAAAGGGCACACTGCGAAGCCACAGCGCGCTGTCCTCTTGGGAAAGCGGCACCACCGCCCGCTCCCGCTGTAGTTCCAGCTCCTCAAGCTGCGAAAGCCTTTCGATAAAGCCCTCCGCAATGCGGTACAGGCCCGCGCCGCCGGAATCGACCACGCCGGCATCCTTCAGCACGTCGAGTAGCTCGGGGGTGTTGGCAAGCGAGACCTTCATGCGGTCAAGATACCGCTCCGAAAACTCGCCGAGCGTCATCTGGCTTTCGGGATGGACGCCGTCCGCGGCCTCGCGCGCAACGGTCAGGATCGTGCCCTCCACCGGCGCGACAACCGTTTCATAGGCGCGCTTGACGCCGGACGCGAACGCGCGCAGCAGGTCGAAGACCGACGCTTCGGAAAGCCCCGAAAGTCCATCGGACATGCCGGAAAAAAGCTGGGAAAGGATCACGCCGGAATTGCCGCGCGCGGCAAGCAGCATGCCGTCGGACAGCGCCTTCGCCTTGCGGCAGAGCGTGCCGTCCGGCTCCTGCTCCATGGCGGAAAGCCCGCCTGCGATCGTGCGGTACATGTTGTCGCCGGTGTCGCCGTCGGGGATGGGAAATACGTTGAGATCGTTGACCGCCTTGCGGTAGCAGCCCAGGTGGTCCGCACCGCTACTGATCATGCCGGCGTACAGCGCGCCGTTCAAAGTCGTTGCCTCAATCATTTGCTCGATCGTTACACATTCTTTTTTATTCAGAGCAGTTTCTGGTTGATTGGGAAGTTGACGCATTACAGCACGTTGCATAGCTAAAAGCGGTTGAGGTACGGTTGTAACAGGATAATCGCAAGCGGTAGTTACCACAATTCCTGCGTCGAAGAATGATTTCAAAGGATATTGATTTTCTGCGCGTTTTTCTCCCAAATAAGGAAGTGACAATGAACTAAAATCCGGACCTTTTACGAACCAATAAGGATTGCTGACAGCTACAACGCCGAGTTTTGCCATACGCGGAATATCTTCAGGATTTACCAACTGCAAGTGAGTAATTGCATTGCGCATTTGAGGAGTAGCTTGCGCTTTCTCAAAGGCATCGAGTGCCATTTTTGTACTTGCTTCGCCGATTGAATGAATATGCACAGTTAATCCCAAATCTTTTGCTTTTTTTACTACGGCTGTAAGTGTATCAAAATCAAAACATACAACGCCGCGATAATCTTTATTAGAATCATCATTGTTGCTGTAGGGTTCTTCAAGATAAGCCGTCTTGCCTTCTAAAACTCCGTCAAGCAAAATTTTTGCGTTGTCCAAGTCAAAATTTGCGCCTTTAGTTTCTTTTCTAAGTTGCGCTGCACGTTCAACAGCTTCAAGAGGATTTCTATTAACGATAATTTGATAGCCGCCGTGTGCATGAATTTTCAATTTGCCTTCCGCGTCCAACTGATGATAGGCTTCCTCAACATTTTTTTCCGGACCGTTAAGATTCGTCATCGGGTCGAAAAACATTGTTACGCCCTGTGAAAATACTAAATCTTGAAAGTGCAGAATAGCTTTTTTGTACTGTTCAATCGGAAATTGCAGTACTAAATCTTCAAGATATTTAACTGCGCCTTCACGGAAACAACCTGTAGGATTTCCTTCAGAATCGCGATGAATCCTACCACCGCTGACATCAGGCGTATTTTTATCTATACCTTTTAATTTCATTGCGGCACTGTTCAAAAAGTACGCGTGAAAACTTGAGTCAATCAAAACTACAGGCTTATCTGTCAAATCGTCAATCAAATCAGCGGTAGGACCATTTTCACCA
>CAKZZK010000236.1 GCA_937885235.1 uncultured Treponema sp. | reverse complement strand
CCCCCCCAGATAAATGAGGCTGAGGAAACCCCAAGTCTCCCCGAGCGCATAAAGACGCTCCTTGCCTATCTGAACCAAAACCTTTATGGCAAAGAAGAAGCCGTGCGCCTTGCATTGCTGAGCGCGGCAGCCAAAGAAAGCATTTTCTTTATTGGACCACCGGGAACGGCAAAAAGCATGGTCAGCCGCCGGATTGCAGCAGCTTTCAGCGATTTTTACAAAGACGGTGCATTTGGCATTGAAAACGACTCATACTTTGAATACCTGATGAACGAATTTTCCACGCCTGATGAAATCTGCGGACCGGTAGACCTTTCCGCATTGAATGAAACGCCAAGCCGCTATACAAGGCAGACAGAAGGCTACCTGCCCAAGGCAAAAGTCGCATTTCTGGATGAAATCTGGAAAAGCGGCCCCGCTATTTTAAACACGTTGCTTACGATTATCAACGAAAAGAAATTTCACAACGGAAGCAGGGTTGAAAAAGTGCCGCTGGTGTCCCTTGCCTCTGCATCTAACGAGCTGCCTGAAAAGAACCGAGGGCTTGAAGCCCTGTGGGACAGGTTCATTTTGCGCGTCTTTGTGAATCCTGTTGCAAAAGAAGACGATTTCTTTAAAGTAGTTGATGACGGAAACAGCAGCCTCATTGCGACTACAGAACAAAAATCCGCCTTGTTCAAAATTGCCGAGGTGGAAAGCTGGCAGGCAGAAATCACCAAGGTTGAACTGAGCGATGAGGCAAAGAACGTCATCACGGCAGTCCGGCAGGAGCTTGCGCGGCTGAACGGCGATGACAAGCACAAGGACGATGAAGCCTATTATGTCTCTGACCGCCGCTGGAAGAAAATCGTGCATATCCTCAAAACAAGTGCGTTCCTGAACGGGCGCAGTACCGTTGACCTGATGGACTGCTCGCTTATTGAGTACGCAATCTGGAATACGGATGCCCAGCACAAGGAAGCCGACAGCATTGTGGAAAAGATTTTACAGCAAAACGGCATTGACTGCGCAACAACATTGAACGACATCTCTGACAAAATAGCCGACTTCAAGAAAGCGATTGACACCAAATGGTTTAACCATATCGTTGTCAAAGGTGTTGAAGCAAAACCGGCGGAGCCAATAATCGAGAAAGTTGATAATAAGCAATGCTATAAATGTCGCGATTATAAAGGCGTACCGTGGTTTATAACTGTAAACAGCATAGGAAGTAATTATCACAGAATATATTATGATAATGGAGAAATATATGCTCAAGAAAGTAGTTTTTCAAAGAATGGTGATACGATAACATGCACTTATAAGCAGGAGGATAGTTATAGTTATTTGCCTGTAAGTATTACAGACGAGTATACTATTGAAAAAACAGAAGCTATCGCCGCCGTTCCCGCAAAGGATTACTTTGAGCAAAAGCTCTATGAGCCGCTTGCAAAGAAAACCGTACTCGCTGCATTCGACAAGGCAGAATATACGCCAATCCTTGAACAGCTTGATGGCGAAATCACCGACTTGCAGTCATTCCGTGACGAAAATGCAGGTCCGTTCGAACACAATGCCTTTGCAAAACAGCGATACAGCGGCATCCTCCTGCAAAAGGTGGACGATGCAATGATTGCACTCAAAAAGAAAAAATCAGAGCTTGAAGCGCAACGCAAGCGCTATGCTTCCGATGCCAACATAAAATCGGACTTTGCACTTGGCGACATTGTGCTCAAAGACGGCACAATGAAAAAGGCGGGAACAAAGGTTGACGGCGGTATTGTCGCAAAAGTGTGCCTGCTGGGAGACTCTGCAAGCACTACGTATGCGCTTGCCTGGTATACTTTTGACAAGGACTCGTTTGAAAAGGTTAAAATGGCTGCTTCTGAATTTGGGAAAGACCTGCCCGCTCCCTATTCCTCAGGATGGCTGCTTCCGACTATTGAACAGTGGGAACAAATGTACAGAAATCGTGATTTTCTCAAAGGTTTTGAGCTTTCAGGAAAGTACTGGTCATCGACTGAGGATAAAGAAAAAGGCGGCGTGTGGTATTTCAATTTTGACACCGGTGAAAAAGAGTGCACTCTTCCATCAAATAAGTATGGCAGACAAATCATACGCAGGCTGGCATAGACTATGGCAAACGGCATTTCCGACAAATCACGGCGTTACACCCTGCTTGCGCTGGACGAGCTTGAAAAAATTGTACAGAAACATCCGCTGCTTCCGCATATCGACTCGCTGCAAGAAGAGCAAGTCTCCTGGCTCAACGAGCGTATACGGAGCTTTCACGAAAGCGTAAAAAAGACGAATTTTAAACGCTTTTCGTTTTTTGGACAGAGCAAAGAAGTCAGAAATCTGCTTGCCCACGCGACAGGCGATGTTTCTAAAGAAGATATTTCGGCAGCGTGGCAGACTTTTTTTGACTTTGCCCCAAAAGCAAAAGCAGAATTGGAGCAAAACCTCAAGCGTTTCTATTCTGAAAACAAGGATATACGCCAGTTTGAAAAATTCGGTTCCGCGCAATTTGGGGGCGAATCGGAACGCAAACGCCTTGTCCAGAGTCTTGCAGACGGACTTGATGCTTCCCTTGCCGATGCAGAGAGGCTCGCATTTGCGCATACGCAAGCTGCAGAGGAAGTTCAAAAGTTTCTCGTCCCGGAAAACCAAGCACAGAAAGATTTGCTTGGCTTTGCGAAAAATCATACCATAGTCAACCAGCAGGGTCTGGCAGAAATCCTCACAACACTGCAAAGCGCCTATAAAGAAACGGAAATAACAGATCACGAAAATCCATTTTATGAAGAAAATATGTTTGTAAGCAGCTTACAGCATCTCTCCGGCGAGGATTTGCTTGCACAGCTTTCAGACTTGCAGAAAAAGCTGCTTGCGACATCAAGCGGAAAAAACAATACGGCCCCTCTTCAGTTTTATGCCGAGCAATATGCAGACTTGTTAAAACCCGAAAAAGCAAAGGATGCAAAGCAGGAAAAGCCAGATCAGCAGCAAGTGGATGCCCTTGCCCGCAACCTGAAAGCAGACTTGCAAAAATCCCTGCTGGAGCGCTATACAGCATGGCAGCTTATCGAAATAGATAAACGGCGCAAGGCATATCGTGAAGAACTATACAAAAAAATTGCGCAGTTCAAGAAGCTGGAAGAATTGTTGTCGCCGTTCATCACCAGTTTTGGGCGCCTGTGGGATTTGTCGCTGGGAAATTTCGATGATTACGGCTTTGATATTCTCAAATTAAAGGAGTTCGCCGCACTACTTGAAAGTGATGTCTCTTTGCAGGAACTTGCAGAACTGCTCGGTCGTCAGAATGCAGAAACAGAACGCTACGAAAAAGAGCTTCGTGAAAAAGTAGAAATAAAAACAGAATTTCATCCAAAGCCAGCCTATCGCGGGCAGCTAAGCGGTATACGCCTGAGCGGTGAAATTTCTTCCGCACTGGCACGCGAACTTGCCATGTCAAAGAATCCCTCGGCAAAGCTGTATTTTGCCCAGAAATTCGCGGAGCACAAGTTGCTTTCGTATGCGTATGTGAACCAGCAGAAGTCCTATCGGGAAGAACGTAAGACCGAAGAAGTCGAAGTGCTAGTAAAGGAGATGGAACAAAAAGGTCCCGTCATCCTCTGCATCGATACAAGCGGCTCTATGAATGGAAGTCCGGAGCGCGTGGCAAAGACAATTACCCTTGCACTTGCTAAAAAATGCCTTGAAGAAGACCGCAAATGCTACCTCATTTCATTTTCAACGGAAATTGAAGTGCAGGATTTAACTGAATTCAAAAAAAGCAATGGGCTGGTGGAGCTGGTAAAATTCTTGCGGAAATCTTTTAATGGTGGTACTGATGCACAGCCTGCACTGGGATATGCTATTGAACTCTTGCAAAAGAATGAATGGAAAAATGCCGATGTGCTCATTGTAAGCGATATGGTAATGGGTGATTTTTCTGAAGATGCAGCATCTAGGATAAAAGCTCAACAGGAAAAAAAGACAAAGTTCTATTCGTTGCTTGTAGGGGAATCAGGCAATAAAAATGTGACCGCCGTGTTTGATGAAAATTGGAGCTATGACCTTTCCGCACGGGATTCTATGCGGCACTTGGTACGGGAACTAAAACATATTTAAGGTTCGAGGAAACAAAAAAAAGGACCCGACTCATCAGGTCCCTTCAGGGCTTTAGTCCGCAGACACAAGCCCTAATCAACGCCATTATCGCAATTCTTTTCACCTTGTCGTCCGCTGTTTCGATGTGCTATAATCAGGGCATGAAGCGATTCAATACGACAGGCACCTGCTTTGCCGACAAGCACTACATGGTGAACATAGATGCCCGCGTCCGGCAGATAAAGGAGATGGTGGACCGCGGCGACTATTTCTGCATAAACCGCGGGCGGCAGTACGGCAAGACCACGACGCTGCACTTCCTCAAAAAAGCCCTCGATGCGGATTACACGGTGTTCTCGCTTAGCTTTGAAGGAGCGGATGACAGCTCTTTTTCAAGCGTGATAGCCATCGGGCACAAGGTGCTGAAAATGTGTATGCGGGCAGTAAAATATGGGACGACAAAGAACATCTCTAAAACCGCGATAGCATTCCTGCAGCAGGATTTTTCCTTCGCTGCCGATGAAGAGGGCGAGGATGAGCTTTCAGACGCCATATCTGACTTCTGCGCGGCAAACAGAAAGCCCATCGTCGTCATCATCGACGAGGTTGACCAGGCGGGGAACTACGAGGCCTTCATCAAGTTTCTGGGACTGCTGAGGAAAAAATTCCTTGTCCGCGAACAGGTTCCCACATTCCATTCAGTGATCCTCGCAGGCGTGTATGACATACGGAACCTCAAGCTCAAGATGCGGCCGGAAGCGCAGCATCAATACAACAGCCCGTGGAACATCGCCGCAAACTTTGACGTGAGCATGGAGCTGGACGAGGACGGCATACGCGGAATGCTCGATGACTACGAGGCAGACCACCGCACGGGTATGGACTGCGCCAGAATGGCAAAGCTGCTCTCCGACTACAGCTCCGGCTATCCGTTTCTGGTCAGCCGCCTGTGCCAGATTATCGATGAAAAGCTGAACCGCAACTGGACGGAAGCGGGCTTTCAGGAAGCGGTCAAGGTCATACTCTCCAACCGCATCTTTGAAACCCGCATGTACAATCTGTTCCTGTTCGAGGCGTATAATTCAAAATCCGAGCAGGACAAAGAAATCATGACAGAAGGCTCCATTGACCAGCCCCTGTTCATCAGGGACGAAAGTTCTTCCTCTTCTTCCTAAAGCCCATCATCAACGGCACGGGAAACTTCTACGTGGAGGCGGTGGTGTAAACTTGCCGGCTTCCGCTTTTACTTGACCCGCCATATAAATTTATATAAAATGAGCGCAACATGAAGAAAATACACGTTCAGAACCTAGTAGTCCTTGTGCTTGCCGCCGCGGCGCTGCTGGCGGGATGCAAGAAGAAGGGCGGGGACGGGCAGCAGGCACAGCCGCTTACTCCTCCCGCCACAGAAAAGCCAAAGTCCGGCACAATGATTCCCGGCGGGGAAATAGTGCTCGGCTTTGCTACCGAAATGAATAACTTTGACCCCTTCACCTCCATGACCGCAGACGCGCGTTCGGTGAATTTCAATATCTTTGACGGACTGGTGAACGTCGCCCCTGACGGCAGCTTTTCGCCCGCCATTGCCGAATCCTACAGCTCGGAAGAAGGAAGGGCATTTGTGTTCACGCTGCGGCAGAACGTAAAGTTCCATGACGGCAGCCCGCTCACCCACGACGACGTGCTCTATTCGGTCCAGAAAGCCATAGACTCCAAGATGGCAGGCTATGACAAAATCCGCGACTTCCGCTTTGTGCCGGACGGCATGGGCGGCGTGACGGACATCTTCGTCATCACGCTCAAAAGCGCCGATGCGGGCTTCATCGCCTACCTGACCACGCCCATCGTAAAGAAAGATGCCAAAGACCTCGCCCTGCACCCCGTGGGGACGGGACCGTATATGCTTGCGGACTATGTGGAGCAGGACCACATCCGCCTTGTGAAAAATCCCTCCTACTGGGGCAAGGGCGGCTATCTGGACACAGTGACGCTCAAATTCGTCGCAAGCCAGGCAGACATGGTGCTCAACTTTCAGGCGGGAAGCATAGACGGCTTCAGCGCCAATGCGGACACCGTGACCCAGCTGCCGGAAAAAGACCTGAACCTCTACCGGCGCAATTCCAACTCCGTGCAGCTGCTCGCGCTGAACAACGCGGTGGCACCCTTCGGCGACGTGCGCGTGCGGCAGGCGCTGAGCTATCTCGTCGATGCGGACGAAATCATCGAGGCAGTGAACTACGGCTACGGCGTAAAAGTGGGCAGCGGACTGATTCCCGCCCTCTCAAAGTATTACGATGTCTCCCTCGCAGGTGCCTACAAAAAAGACGTGGCAAAAGCCCGCGCCCTGCTCGCCGAGGCAGGCTATGCGGACGGCTTTAGCTTTACGATTACAGTGCCGTCTGTGTACACAGTGCACGTGCGCACGGCGGAAGTCATCCTCAACCAGCTTGCACAGGCGGGCATAAAGGCATCAATCAAGCAGGTTGACTGGCCAACTTGGCTGCAGAACGTGTACACGGGGCGGCAGTACGAGGCGACAATCATCTCCCTTGACGGTCCGCTTGCCTATCCCACGTCATACCTTTCCCGCTACCAGTCAGGGGCGCACAACAACTTTGTGAACTTCGCTTCCCCCGCCTACGATGAGGTGTATGCAAAAGCCATCGCAAGCACGGATGATGATGAGCGCGTGGCATATTTCAAAGAGGCTCAGAAAATCCTCAGCGACGAAGCGGCAAGCGTGTTTATAGAAGATATTTCAAACCTCACCGTGTACAGCAAGAAATTTGCGGGCGTGAGGGACTACCCGCTTTATGCGACGGACTTTTCGGCAATCTACCGCGTCAGCGAGTGAGAGAGTCGGGAGCTTCTTCCAGAACTAAATCGACAACAACGGCATCAGTGATTCTTACGAGGGCGTCGGGGGCAATGACAAGCTGCTCCCCGCGCACTCCCGCGCTGATGTAGACCTTTTCATGCTGCATGGCGGAAGCATCGATAAACGTGCGGAACTTGCGCTTCATACCGATGGGAGAGCATCCCCCGCGGATGTAGCCTGTCAGGGACAAAAGCTCCGCGGGCTTCACGGGGCTTACTTCCCGCGCACCCGCCGCAGTACGCGCTTTTTTGAGGTTTATTTCATGGATTGCGCTCTGGCAGAACACGACAAGCTCTTTTGATTCCGTGCGCATGACGATTGTCTTGAACACGGCGGCAGGGTCTGCACCTATCTTTTTCGCAGTCAGTTCCGCCGCGCCCCGTTCAAGCTCATGCTCACCGTCATCGGGGTATTCGCGGGTTTCGTAGGGAATCTTTGCGGCATCAAGGATGCGCATGGCATTTGTTTTTTTCATGAAAGCTTACTTTTTCGCAGCCACGTCAGTCACAAAGCAGTTGCTCGCCTTGAACATGGGAATGGTGTTTATCTGCTTCCTTACGTTTTCGGCATCGCTCTTTGTCGCATAGCCGCCCACGCGCACACGGTAAAAGAGCTGGCCGTTTATCGTGGAGGTAAAGACCTCACAGGGCAGATTGTTCCGTTCAAGCTCGGCACGGGCATCTTCCGCATTGTTTTTGGAAGCAAACGAAGCTACCTGCACCCAGTAGTGGGCGGTAGGACTGCTCAAAGGGGTGGAGCTCTTTTTCACCGTCGTGCCAGTGTTGGCAGAAGCAGAAGCGCTCGCCTTTGCCGTGCTGCTGTTGCCAGTGTTAGCGGAGCTCTTCGGTTTTTCTTCTATTTTCTTGACGTTCTGCGTTTCTTTCACAACCTTTTCGGCAGCCGCATTCTGTGCGCTGACGGGGGAACTCGCGGGACTTGCGGACGCAACAAGCGTGCCAGAATCAGCTGTCCCGCCCTGATTTTTGAGCATATCAATCGTAGTGACGGAAGCGGAGCCGGAACCCGGCGTATAAGTGCCGGAATCAAAGGCAACAGCATCCCCAGATTCTGAAACGGGCTCTATGACAAGCCCCGCACTGCCTGCGGCAGGCTTCTTTTCAATGGTATCAGTGGCAAAGAGAATGTCATTGCTGTCCTTGAGGGCTATGGCAGAGACGTTATTCTTTGCCCCTCCCGAATACTTCAATGCCGCCGTTCCAAACACGACAAGCAAAAAGACGCCCGCAGACAGCGCGATCAACAATGTTTTTTTCTGTTCCATATTTATCCCCTCGCTCGATACTCAAGCAGAAAACGATCTATTTTCCTTTCCAGCCCTTCCCGCGTACCGATATTCCATACTTTCTTAATATCGGCGTTTGCGGATTTGTATTTACTAAAAAGATGGCGCTGACTCCTGAAGCGCGCCCTTATCTGCTCCTCTGCCATGCCGTTCCGCTTCCGCACGCGGGCAAAGCGGACGGAAGATGTCGCATCTATGTAGAGGACGGCATCCATCCTGGTGATGGCAGGCACCTTGTAAAGCACCGTGGCGTTGATGGCGGCATCCTGCCCCTCGTGCTCAGAAAGAAAGGCATCGAGCAGGCTGTTTATGCGCGGGTACACAATGGCTTCCTGTCGGGCAAGCAGCTCGCTGTCGGCAAAGACAAGCTTTCCTAGCGCCTGCCTGTTCACCGTGCCGTCCCCGTTCAGCAGCTCCAGATGCCGCTCCCGCGCAAGAGCCCCGAAGGCTTCCACAATCTGTGCCTTGCAGTCTTCCACCACGCCGTGGGCAAGGATGTCGGCATCCACAACGGCAAAGCCCCGCTGCTCCAGAATGGCGCTCGCAAAGTTCTTGCCCGCAGCCATCGGACCTGTTACGCAGAGCCACATCAGTGGAATTCCCCCCAGTTCTTGCCGCACTCAACGCTGACCCTGAGCGGCACGCTGAGGGAGACGGCGTGCTCCATCTTGTCCCTGATGAGCGCAATCGTCCCGTTTATGACAGCTTCATCGTCAGGGCATTCAAAAATCAGCTCATCGTGCACTTGGAGCAGCATACGGGCAGGAGACTTTGCGGCATCAAGGGCATTCTGCACATCAATCATTGCCTTCTTCACCACATCCGCCGCGCTGCCCTGAATGGGCGTGTTGACGGCTACCCGCTCAGCCGCCTGCTTTTCGTTCTGGTTCTTGCTGTTGATGGCAAAAATCTGCCGCTTCCTGCCCATGAGCGTCTGGGAAAAGCCCGTCTTTCTCGCGCTCTCTATAGCCTCATTGATGAATTTCTTTACATCGGCATAGGTGGTAAAGTACTGGTCTATGAAGCGCTTTGCCTCTGTGCGGGAAATGCCCAGTTCGTTGGAAAGGCGGAAGGCGCTCATGCCGTACATAACGCCGAAGTTCACCGTCTTGGCAAAACGGCGCATCTCAGGCGTCACCATATCCGGCGCGACGGCGTAGATGAGCGCTGCGGTGGAGCGGTGCACGTCCACCCCGTCTATGAACGCCTGGCAGAGCATCTTGTCCTTGCTCAGGTGGGCAAGGATGACCAGTTCAATCTGCGCGTAGTCGGCAGAAATGAGCACAGTGCCCTTTTCGGCAGTGAACGCGGAACGGATGCGCCGACCGGCTTCATCGCGTATCGGGATGTTCTGCAGGTTGGGGTCATGGGAAGAAAGCCGCCCCGTTGCCGTGCCCGTCTGCAGGAAGGAGGTATGCACCCTGCCCGCAGAGTCCGCAAGCTGGGGCAGCGTTTCCACGTAGGTGCTTAGAAGCTTGGTAGACGCGCGGTAGTCAAGTATCGCCCGCGGCACGGGGTCCGTCGTGCGCTCGGAAAGCTCTTCAAGCACTTCCGTGTCCGTGCTGTAGCCGCGCTTTGTCCGCTTGCCCGGCACAAGGCCCCGCTCCTCAAAGAGCACCTTTTGCAGCTGCAGGGTGGAGGCAATGTTGAACTCATGGCCCACCTCGCGGTATATTTCCTGCTCCTTGTCCTTTATGCCCTGCGAAAGCTCCGCACCGTAGTCCGCAAGGGACTGCTTGTCCAGATGGATTCCCCGCTCCTCCATGCGCACCAGAATGGGGAGCACCTTCATCTCCATATTATAGAAGAGAGCCGAAAGCCCCTCCTCTTCCAGCTTTGGGCTGAACTGCTGCCACAGCTGCCAGGTAAAGTCCGCGTCCTCCGCGCCGTAGGGATATGCCTGCTCCAGAGGAACATCCGCAAAGCTCTGTCCCTTTTTCACGAGCTCGGTAAAGGTGATGCCCTTAAGCCCCAGCTTCGTCTCGCCGAGGTATTCAAGGCTGTAGGGGGACTTTCCGTTTGCGTCGGGTTCAAGGAGCCATGCGGCTATCATCGTATCGACAATGCGGCAGGCGGGAATGCCGTCATAGCCGTTCGCGTTGAGCACTTCCAGGTCAAACTTGCCGTTGTGCATGATGAGCGTTACGCCGCTGTCATCAAAGAGGCGGGAAAGCTCGGCAAGGCAGCTTTCCTTTGCGATGGTCGGCGGGGCAAATATGCCGCCCGGCAGGATGACTGGCACATAGATGCCTTCCCCCGCCTTGTTGCAGAGGCTGAAGCCCACGAGATTGGCGCTCCGCGTGTCGAGGCTGTCCGTCTCCGTGTCAAAGGCGACAGCCCTGCTCTCGCTTTGCAGCACCGCGTCTATAAAGCCCCGCAGTTCCGCCTCTTCCTGGCAGGGATGGTAATTGCCCTTGTTTTGGACAATGCTCCGCGTCTTTTCCAGCACCTGCTCTTCCGCATCGGGAGCCACGGCAAGGTAGCTTTTTGCAACGGCGGCAGCACCGCGTTCGGCAAGCAGCTTGCCCGCGGCGGCGTAATTCAAATGCTCCGTGGAAAAGCTTTCAAAGTCTATGGCTATGGGCACATCGCTTTTCAGCTCTATGAGCATCTTGGAAAAATACGCGCTGTCTTCCCCCGCCCTGATTTTGTTGCCTATGGCCCCGGAGATTTCCTCCTTGTGGGCATAGATGTTGTCCAGAGTGCCGTAGTCAGAGAGCAGCTTGATGGCGGTCTTTTCCCCCACCCCCTTGACGCCGGGAACATTGTCCGCAGTGTCGCCCACGAGGGAGAGGTAGTCGAGGATTTGCTCAGGCTTTACGCCCCACTTCTTTATCACCTCGTCAATGCCGTCGGTCTCCCAGCCGCCATTTGTCTTGTCCGGCTGCATTTCCATACAGCTGTCCGTAACAAGCTGGAGCAGGTCTTTGTCGCCGCTCAAAATGCGGCAGCCGCGCTTTTCTGCGGCACACTTAGCGGCAACGGTGGCGATGATGTCGTCAGCCTCAAAGCCATCCATGCGGAGCACCGGCACGCCGAGGGCTTCGAGGATTTCTTCAATCCACGGCACCTGCGCATGCAGGTCTTCTGGCGTTTTCTGGCGGGTAGCCTTGTATTCCTTGTACAGCTCGTGGCGGAAGGTGGGCGTGCGGGAATCAAAGGCAGCCGCAAGGTAGCGGGGCTGGTATTTGCTGAGCAGCGACTTCAAGTTCCGAAAGAAGATGACAATCGCGCTGATGTTTTCCTGATTTTTATTGGTCAGCGGGTGGCTGAAAAGCGCATAGTAAGCGCGGTAGATGAGTCCGTAAGAATCCAGAATATAAACGGTGTTGTCCATACTGCGAGTGTAGCATATTTTTTAATAGTTTCGCAACATTTCTGCAACACTTGGAAAACATTTACGTATATAATAGAAGTATTATGAAGCACATTGCACTTCTCCTCCTGCTTGCCTCCCTTGCCACAGCAGCCATCGCTGAAGATACCGAGCAAGCCCGCTCGTACACGCCCCCCGCCACTATGGTCATCCCCATGGTATCGCTCGTCGGCGGCTTTATCCCTGAAAGCAAGACGCCGTTTGTTTCGCCTATGCTGCAGGCACGTTTTTCCCACCGCTTTACTGACTTTCAAAAAACGCCTGAGCTGACCCTCAACGCGGAGGGAAGAATCGCCCCCGTTGAAATGCAGATGGGAGCGAGCTTTTCCGCAAAGCTCTTTAACTTTGCCACATTAAGCGCGGGCGGCGATGTTTCCACCAGCTGGGGACTGCACATCGGACCGCTCGATCTGGACCTCATCGGCAGCTATGATTATGCAAAAAAACGCTATGAGTATTTCTCCCCGCTCACGCACTGGGTATACGACCTCTGGGCGCAGTGCGCAATCAGCTATGACATAGGAAGCGAGCTGAGCGACGGCAAGCACCACGTCCTGCTCAATGTGAGCTACCGCACGCAGTACAGCGCGATGACAGGCGTGGATGACGGGGAAATGTGGATGAATATGGGCATGGGCGAGCAGGTAAACGGCTGGACCTACCGCGCGACGGCGGGCTTTTCCTACCAGTTCCCCTTCAAATTCCTCAAAAGCGCGGGGCTGAGCGCTTCCCTTTCCGGCTATTATTCCGACGCTCCCTTTGCCGCGCGCTACAAGGATTACGATGGCGATTTTGTTGACATCTCGGTGACTGCCACTGCCATGGCGAGCATTGGCTATAAGGATATCTTTATGCTTTTGGTACCCGTCTCCGGCAAGCGCAATCTTGACTGCGACGATGATGACCTCCGCCCGCTTTCAAAACCCGACGGACGAAAGTGGGGGCTGGACGTCATTATGCTCACCTACACGCACCTATTTTGATTGCTAATCTTCACAAACCGTTCGATTTTGCACTCGTGCTTCTTTGTCTCCGCGTCGTAGTTCACGCCCACGAAGAGGATGCCGCCGTGCCAGCCCGCAAGGCAGTCGAAATACTGCTTCCCGCGTATCTGGTTCAGCGCGCTTTCCGTTGACGAATTGCGTTTCAGCTCCACGATGAGCGCTGATTTCGTCTTGTCGAAGGGAATGTACACGATGTCCGCATAGCCCTTCCCCGCGCTCATCTCCTTCACGATGGTGTAATGGTTTATCGCATAGATATACGCAAGGTAGATTGTCGCGTGAAGTGAGTATTCGTTATTGTAGTTTCGGTTGCTTGATACGTGGATATGCGCCGTGTCCAAAGCCTGCGCCACAGCAGCCTCGTCCATCGCGAGGGTGTCCCGAAGGAGCTGCTTTGAGCCTTTGATTATTTTGTCTGTCTCGGCATAGTCCTCATTATTCTCGATAGCGCTCTGCCACTCCTTCATAATCTCACGGTTTGGAATGTAGCACTGCTCTTCCTTTTCATCATAAGCGAGATACCCCAGATGAATGAGGAAGGTGAATACCTCGTCTCTGCTGTTTATTTCCGTCATCGTGTTGTTGTATTTTTCAACATTGACATCGACTTTTTCACCGCCAAGCATAGCGATAACGGCTTCCTTCGTCCCCGCAAAGTTCATGCGGATTTTCTCTGCCACCACCTCGTAACTGGATGTCCCGCTCCAATAAGAGCGAAATTCATTGGTCACCGCAGCCCGAATTACGGACTCGGGATTATATACCTCAACGTTTTTCAGCCGGTAGCCGTCATACCAGCTCTTGCACAGCTCATAGTCCAGTCCGTATCTTTCGCAGATTGCCTTGACTTCGTCCTGCGTGAAGCCCACGTAGTCGGTAAATTTACTTGGGTCGAGCATCGTGTACAGACAGAATGTATTCAATTTAGACTGAATTTTGTCTTTCATAATGGGGAGTATCCCCGTCAGGTACGCAAGCGAAATCGCGGGCCTCAGCTCCGCATTCTTGAACAGCGAATTGAGGAAGCCAAGATAGACCTTGAACTCCTCTTCGGGAACCTGCTCGCGCACAAGCACATCGTATTCATCTATGATGACGATGAAGCTCTCGCCCTTCTGCGCGTACACCTGCTGAATGTAATCTGCAAGTGAGGTTTCGGCAAAACGGACATCCGGAAAGCCCGCCTTAAATTCCGCACATATCTTCTGAGAAAGATATCCTATAAATGTGTTCCTTGCTTTTTCTTCAAGACTTAAGCCCTGCCACTTTCCGTACATCGCGTTCAAATCCATCTTGACCACGTTGAACTTGTTCAAGTATTGCCCGAATGAGGCGCTCTTCGCAATCTTGTACGGCGCAAAAAGCTCACGGGAATCCGCCCCCTTGGAATAGTAGGCGGCAAGCATATCCTCCGCAAGCGATTTCCCAAAGCGGCGCGGGCGGCTGATGCAGATAAAACCGAAGGTCGGATCATCGATGCGTCTGTTCGTCTCGTCAATGAGCATGGTTTTGTCCACATAGCGGCCTGTCTGCACCTGCCTGAGAAAATTCTGGTTATTCGGATTGAGATATGTTCCCATAGCTGTAGTATAACATGGTTCCCGTTGCCGAAGCAATATTGTACAGCTTCCCTTTATCGGTCAAGCGGCGGAACCCCGACGGCTGAGTGCGTTCCAATCTACCTTGCGTGTCAGGAACATCACCGAGGCAAGCACGAGGAAGATGAATACGGAACCGATAAGGAATGCGTAGTCTTCTGATTTCAGCGAGAAATATAGATAAGCATAGAGCAAGGCGAAAAGACCCGCCATCGTTGCACCGAGCCTTGCCCTGCCCGTTACCGATGCCACATAGAAGCTGACGAGCAGGGCCGCAGCCGAGGAGCCGATAAGGTAGGAAGCAAGAAAGGGTAAGTGCTCCGAGAAAGAAAGCAAAAGCAAGAAGAAGATGACGCATGCCGCACCGCAAAGCAGATAGTGCATGGGGTGCAGGACAACGTGCGCGAAAAGTTCAAAAAGGAAAAGCACCAGAAAAGGCACGATGATAAACAGAAAGCCGTACTTGAATGCGCGTTCAAGCTGCGTATAAAGGTCAACCGGCTGTACGTAGCGGAAACCGACTGCGGATGTGCCTGAAAACGGTATGTTCCAAGTAGCCGTAAAGCCCGTGTCACTAAGCGAACGGCTGTCTGGCAGGTAGTCAAAACCGGTAAAGTTAGGAGACGTCCAGTCTGCGGAAATGCTCAGACTGCTTGAGCGTGCGGCAGGCAGGACGGCAAACTTGTTTGCTCCTCGAAAAGATATGGCGGCAGAAAGCGTATTCGAGCCGCGCTGTACGGGACAGATAATGCCAACAGCAGTACTGTTCTTACCGATGTTATCGCTTGCTGCATAATCCGAAAGCAAGTCTGCTGTGTATGCCGTGCCGTTAACGGTGAACAGGGGCTGAGAAGTGAGGTTTTTCTTGCCAGAAACGATGTAAAGCTGCGCCTTGTCCAGCTGGTATTCATACCCTTCGCTGTCCTCCAAGTCAACAATGAAGCCCGCTTCCAGTGCCAGATTCCCCGTGTAGACGGGAGCGGAGTAAATGCCGATGCTCCTCATCTCCGAAGCAAGTTCAGCCTGCATCCGCGCCTCGTTTGCCTTGATGGTGACAAGTGTTGTTTCCTCGTGCTTTTCCCGCCTTGTCTTTCCATCATAGCTTGTGAACTCCGTATACCACGTATGCAGAACGGGAATATCAAGGTAGGGACCTTCAAGAGAGAATTCGTCGCCAGCCGAGTGGAAGATATCCATCTGCGCATAGTTGTAAGTACTTTCCCGCTTGTCCAGCTGCCACCGTATGCTCCACAGACCGATGAGCAGCACCACAACCACGCTGCCGATAAACACAAGCTTGAGACCGATTTCAACATTGCTATTCTTCAAAAATTTCATAAAAAGCTCCTTATCATTAAGGCTTACCGCCCTTTGACAGGAGCCAGTATAAGATGCGATTGCGGCAAAATTGTGGCAGGAATGTGTTATTTTAAGCCCTGTAAATTCGGCAGAGTCACGGTGAACATGGCACCGCCGAGCGCAGGGCTTTTTCCCACATTTATCGTTCCCCCTGCTACATCAACGATGGCTTTTACAATGGACAGTCCCAATCCCGTGTGTCCATGACCGTCCTCACGGTTGGAATAAAAGCGGGTGAATATCTTTTCCGCTTCTTCGGGAGGAACACCTTTTCCATTGTCTTCTATTATAATGCACAGGAATCTGCTGCGCCCCTGCTTGCCGCGCGAATCTTGAAGCTCCGCAGTCACAAGCACCTTGCCTGCAAGGCTTGCCGCGTTGCCGATTATGTTATCAAGCAATCGGTCAAAGTGTTCGGGATTTATGCGGATGGAGGCTGTACCACATTTCGCGCGGAAGCTGATGTCGGCAGCAGGGTAATGCCATTGCAGGCGGGTGATGATGTTCTTGATGAATGGCTCAACCGGAATATATTCTGCTTCCTCCTCTGTGCTCCCGCCGTCTATCTGCGAAATGCGCCGTACACCGGAGAGCAGGGTTTGCAGATGCGTCACTTCATCAAGGATGGCGGTAGTGAACTGCATGCGCTCTGAATCTCCCGTACCTTCATCGGCAAGCAGCTCCGCAGAGGAACGGATGGCGGCGAGCGGATTCTTGAACTCGTGAGATACATCTGCGGAAAATGCCTCAGTATATCTGATACGCGCATTGAGCTTTTCGATGAGCGCGGTGAAGGAACGCGAAAGGTCGCCTATTTCGTCCAGCCGCTTCCTTCCCGTAAACTTTGTGGAAATGATGCGTCCCTTTTTATCCGCACAGGCTGTGGTCTGGCGTGAAAGGCGCTTTAACGGCACGCTGACTCTGCACACGAGAAAGAGGGCAATGACGATGACAACCACAAGCGACAAAAGAAAGACCTTGCCCAGGTCAAGACGGAGCTCGTAGAGGTTTTGCAGGATGCGATAGGTGGAGCGCGACACGAGTACAATGCCTATTACTTCTCCCTCCCTGCTCACGGGTACCGCAGAATAGAGCGTCACAGAGCGCTGCCCGCCGCTTGAAATGCGTGTTGCCGCCCCATACCGTCCTGCCTTTGCCGCTTGAATTTCCACTCCATCGTAGATTGCGGCACCCACATAGTAATCCGCACTGCTGTAGGAAATAGAAGGCGGACGAAAATGCCTGCGGTAAATGCGGATAGGAGTTGAAAGCAAGTGGTAGATCCAATTATCCGAAGCCTCCGGTGTACTTCTTGCGGCGCTGCCCCTGTCCGCTATCTGCACTTCGTCGGAAACAGTGTCGAGCGTGCTTGAATCCGCAAGCAAGCGTCCGTCTGAATCCAGCACACGGATGCGGGCATCGAAATCCCCGTTCATATTCTGCAAAATCCGCCGTGCGTCCTCCGCCTCTATGACGGTGCTCTCCTTTGCCGCAAGGCTTGCAGCCATAAGACGCGCCTGTTGCACATTTGATGCCTCGGCAAACGACAAAAGCTGGTTTTCGTATGTATGGAGCATCATCATTACTGCCACGGGGATAAAAGCGACGATGACGAGGAAGAGGGAAATTTGCAGGCTGATGGGAAAGCGCAAGCGTATCATGGAAAGCGATAGCCAAGCCCGTACACAGTCTCTATGCGTTCACTACCGATTTTCTTTCGCAAACGCTTGATATGGCAGTCGATGGCGCGGTCGTTCAGATAGGTGTCCTCGGGATAGGCGGTCTGAATGAGCTGGTCCCGCGTAAGCACCTCTCCCCTGTGCAGCAGAAAGGTTTCCAGCAGACGGAATTCTGTCACCGTTAGCTCCAGCGGCTCGCCGCCAACGGCAGCGGTATAGGCTGTACGGTTGAGCGAGATGGCATCTATGGAGAGCGTGTCCGCAGGCTTCTGCGCCGCCATAGTGCCACCCTGCGCCATAGCACAGCGTCTGAGCAGTACGTGCACCCGCGCTACAAGTTCACGTAACGAAAAAGGCTTGCAGAGGTAGTCATCAGCTCCCAGCTCCAGACCGAGCACGCGGTCAAACTCCTCATCCTTTGAGGTGAGGAACATCACGGGCATAGCATAGCCGCCCTCCCGCAGCTTTCTGAGCAAGGAAAGTCCGTCCATAGCGGGCATCATGATGTCGAGAATATACAGCGCGGGGACGGTGCCGCCTGCTGCAAACGCGCTGTATGCCTGTGCCCCGTCCGCAAAGGTTTGTACCGCAAAGCCCTCTTTTTCAAGCGCGCTCTTTACCGTGAGCCTGATATTTTTTTCATCATCTACAATGGCAATGGTCACTATGATTCCCACTATACACAGTCCTGCCTCTTTTTGCAAGGCAGCGTTAGACAGCACTACTTCACAAAGCGCTCGATTTTGCACTCGTGCTTCTTTGTCTCCGCATCGTAGTTTACGCCCACGAAGAGGATGCCGCCGTGCCAGCCCGCAAGGCAGTCGAAATACTGCTTCCCGCGTATCTGGTTCAGCGCGCTTTCCGTTGACGAATTGCGTTTCAGCTCCACGATGAGCGCTGATTTCGTCTTGTCGAAGGGAATGTACACGATGTCCGCATAGCCCTTCCCCGCGCTCATCTCCTTCACGATGGTGTAATGGTTTATCGCATAGATATACGCAAGGTAGATTGTCGCGTGAAGTGAGTATTCGTTATTGTAGTTTCGGTTGCTTGATACGTGGATATGCGCCGTGTCCAAAGCCTGCGCCACAGCAGCCTCGTCCATCGCGAGGGTGTCCCGAAGGAGCTGCTTTGAGCCTTTGATTATTTTGTCTGTCTCGGCATAGTCCTCATTATTCTCGATAGCGCTCTGCCACTCCTTCATAATCTCACGGTTTGGAATGTAGCACTGCTCTTCCTTTTCATCATAAGCGAGATACCCCAGATGAATGAGGAAGGTGAATACCTCGTCTCTGCTGTTTATTTCCGTCATCGTGTTGTTGTATTTTTCAACATTGACATCGACTTTTTCACCGCCAAGCATAGCGATAACGGCTTCCTTCGTCCCCGCAAAGTTCATGCGGATTTTCTCTGCCACCACCTCGTAACTGGATGTCCCGCTCCAATAAGAGCGAAATTCATTGGTCACCGCAGCCCGAATTACGGACTCGGGATTATATACCTCAACGTTTTTCAGCCGGTAGCCGTCATACCAGCTCTTGCACAGCTCATAGTCCAGTCCGTATCTTTCGCAGATTGCCTTGACTTCGTCCTGCGTGAAGCCCACGTAGTCGGTAAATTTACTTGGGTCGAGCATCGTGTACAGACAGAATGTATTCAATTTAGACTGAATTTTGTCTTTCATAATGGGGAGTATCCCCGTCAGGTACGCAAGCGAAATCGCGGGCCTCAGCTCCGCATTCTTGAACAGCGAATTGAGGAAGCCAAGATAGACCTTGAACTCCTCTTCGGGAACCTGCTCGCGCACAAGCACATCGTATTCATCTATGATGACGATGAAGCTCTCGCCCTTCTGCGCGTACACCTGCTGAATGTAATCTGCAAGTGAGGTTTCGGCAAAACGGACATCCGGAAAGCCCGCCTTAAATTCCGCACATATCTTCTGAGAAAGATATCCTATAAATGTGTTCCTTGCTTTTTCTTCAAGACTTAAGCCCTGCCACTTTCCGTACATCGCGTTCAAATCCATCTTGACCACGTTGAACTTGTTCAAGTATTGCCCGAATGAGGCGCTCTTCGCAATCTTGTACGGCGCAAAAAGCTCACGGGAATCCGCCCCCTTGGAATAGTAGGCGGCAAGCATATCCTCCGCAAGCGATTTCCCAAAGCGGCGCGGGCGGCTGATGCAGATAAAACCGAAGGTCGGATCATCGATGCGTCTGTTCGTCTCGTCAATGAGCATGGTTTTGTCCACATAGCGGCCTGTCTGCACCTGCCTGAGAAAATTCTGGTTATTCGGATTGAGATATGTTCCCATAGCTGTAGTATAACATGGTTCCCGTTGCCGAAGCAATATTGTACAGCTTCCCGCGCTGTGCTACAATCAACGGAGATGAAATTCCTCAAACACCTTGCCCTTTTCGCCCTCTGCGCCGGCGTCTTCATCGCCTTGGGCGGCGTAGGCATAAACATATATATGATACGCTTTGCCAAGCCCTACATCTACACGTCGCTGAAAGAGCTGCCCCGCAAATATACGGTGATTGTTCCCGGTGGAAGGGTGTACAGCACCACCGTCTCGCACGTTGTCCGCGACAGGCTTGAAGCGGCGGCGGACTGCGTAAAAAACGGCAAGGCGGAAAAAGTGCTCCTCTCCGGGGACCACGGCAGGAAGGACTATGACGAAGTGAACCGGATGCGCATTTTTATGCAGCAGGTCTACGGCATAGACGGCGGCATACTCTTCATGGACCACGCGGGCTTTTCCACCTACGAGACGATGTATCGGGCAAAGGCGATTTTCTGCGTTGACAATGCCGTCATCGCAACGCAGGGCTTCCATCTGGCACGCTCCGTCTACATCGCGCGGAAGCTGGGGCTTGACGCTGTTGCCTACAAAGCCCCCGAAATCGCGCCTTTCAGCAGACGGCTCCACGCAAGCTGGGAAATCAGGGAATGCCTCGCGCGGATAAAGAGCTTCTTCCTCGTCTGCTTTAAGGCAAAGCCCACCTACCTCGGGGAAAAGATACCGATAGACGGCGAAGCGGCGAAATCTTGGGATTAAATGCGCAGCTAAGGCTATTACGATGCGTAGTAAAGGCTTCTAGGTTTTCTAGTAAAGGCTGCTACGTTTCATAATCAAGGCTGCTACGGTCGGGAAGTCCTGTAACATTTGTGGCGGCTTGTTGGTTCTCTGTGTATTATGAGCACACGCAAGAATATTTTTAAAAAGCTGTGGGCTTCGCTCAAGCCTGCCGTACTGCGCTTTCCCGCACTCTTTGCGCTGGGACTGCTTGCCGCTGTCTGCCTTTCGCTTAAAACCTCGGCATGGAAATTATTCAGCACCGCGGATGCGGATATAGTATGCGATTCACTGCAATGGCACGAAATCATCGCCAGACGGGAAGTCTTTGAAGCGCGGATGCTTTCGTTCATCCTGCCCGCAGCCTGGGGCATGGTGATTTCCGTCCTGCTCGGACTGCTGTACGAGCCGCTCCCCAAAGAGCGCGCGGGGCGGGCACTGCCGGGCATTGTGCAGGGGGCTGTCTTTGTGCTCTCGCTCTTTCCCGCAAGCCTGTTCTTTGCGACAGTCACTTCCCTGACATGGATTGTCTTCTGGGGCGTGCTGCTTGCCCTCTCTGCCGCCTGCGCATTCATCCTCATGCGGCAATACGGGACGGAGCTTGTCGTGCCAAACTGCATCATAGCGGGCATCATCGCAGGGATTGCCTGCGGCTGCGTCATGGCGGGCTTGAACCTCATCTACCTTGCCGTGAAGCAGCTCCTTGTAAAAATCCCAGAGCCTGCGGACACCGTCATCGGCTGCCTGCTGAATTTCATCCCCTGCCTCGTCCTCTTCACCGGACTCTTCGTGGCATATACGACAAAGCCCAAGGAAGACATAGCGGTGCCAAAGGCGTACCGCGCCATCATGCTCTATATGCTGCTGCCCCTCTATGTCATGCTTGTGGCGGTGCTGTACTGCTACCTGCTGAAAAGCCTTGTGATGCGCACCATGCCCTCCGGCAAGATAAATTCCTTTGTCTCCTGCGCGAGCGCGGGCTACGTTTTCTTCCTCTTTGCCACAGCGATGTATAAGACGCGCTTCACAGACCTGTTCAAAAAAGCGGGCCCCTTCGTGCTCCTGCCGCTCCTCGTCACCCAGTGCATTGCCTTTGCGCTCAGGGTCTCCGCTTACGGCTACACACAGGCGCGGGTGGCAAGCCTGCTCTATATCCTGTTCAGCACGGGCTGCCTTGTGCTCTGCATCATCGGGAACGATTGCAAAAAGGACTTTGGCAGATACATTCCCGCCATACTCGCCCTTTTCCTGCTTGCCGGCAGCATCACTCCGCTCAATATAAAAGCGAGCGCGGAACGGAGCCAGACCGCCCGCATATTCCGCATCTACCGTTCGCACGGCATGGCGGATGTCGCAAACGGAGTTGGGCTCAGCGAGCAGGAAAAGGCAGCCATCGTTGACGCATGGCTGACGCTCAGCCCCAAAGAGTCCCGCTACCCCTGGGCAGAACGCGCCCGCTACGAAACGAAGGATGTCGTATACCGCATAGAAAAAGGCAGCCTCGTCACAAAAGCCGTCATCAAATATGATTTTGAAAAGCTCTTCGGCTTTGCCTATTCCAGAGAATACGGAAAAGCGCACGGCTACACTTTGGCGTACAGGACGGACAGCGCTTCAAAGCCTCTGGACGTTTCCCGCTTTAGTTCTGTCTGGCGGCTTCTGCCCGTCAGTCAGGAATACTACGATGTGGCTTGGCGTGAACCAGAGGACGCGGCTACCCCCGAAAGCCCCAATGCTGAAAGGAAAATCATTGTGGGCTACGGCGAAAGGCTCCCCGACGGTGGTTACGAGCACAGCTACGACATAACGGCAGAAATCCGCTCGCACCTCAAGCGCATGGACTGGAACGAGGCACTGGGCAAAATAGAGGACGCTCCCTGCGGGGAAGAAAGGCTCTTCCTTTCTATGCCCGATGGAACAACGCTCGTGCTCACGGAAGTCTATCTGGAAGAGGAATACGATGCAGACGGCAAGCGGACGCGGTACGGCACAAGCTACGTCTCCATAGGGGGCTACGCCTGCCGCTAAAAAAAGCCCTCCGAGCGCCTGTAAGGGAAAGGCTTTCGGAGGGCAAGGAAATGGTAGTCCGCTTATTTCTGCACGCTACGCCGTAATCTTTTTGAAGGCTTCGAGCACAGCCTCATCGTGGGCAAGCCCGCGTTCCTCCGCGTGGCTTATCTCGCTGAGCATACGCCGGTAGTCATTGGGCACAATCTTCTTGAAGTGCGGAAGGCAGGCTGAAAAATCCGCAAGGATGCGGCTGCCGAGCGGACTGCCCGTCTCGCGGACATGGCGCTCAATGAGGTTTCTGAGTATGCCCTCATCGTGGCGGTCAGTCACCTCTTCCATGGCGACAAGCTGCTTGTTCAGCCTGCGGTAAAGCGTGTGCTCCATATCAAGCACATAGGCAGTGCCGCCGCTCATGCCCGCCGCAAGGTTCCGTCCCGCGGGACCGAGTATGACCACCG
>CAKZZK010000235.1 GCA_937885235.1 uncultured Treponema sp. | reverse complement strand
CCATGATTATGAATCTTTGATAGTGCCTGCAAAAAAGAGACTTTTTCAGCAGGCACTAAGTAAGCGCTATATCCTTCCTGTGAAGCAAAAAATCCACGATGTTCAAGTGCGCAATGCCGTCTCGGCTCATATCAAGCTTGTCCAGGCTCATGACGTATTTTGGCGAGGCATCGCTGATGGGCTTGAAAGCACCGAATTCACGTTCTATGGTCGAGGCGGCAGCCAGAAGGTAGCAGACCTGGATGAAGCATTTCTTGGACTCTTTGATGGCAACAAAATCAACCTCGCCCTTATACGTTTTTCCTGCATATACTGTATATCCCCGAAATTTCAGCTCGTTGTACACAATGTTCTCCAAAAAGAAGGTGTCCTCAAAATTCACGGTATTTGTATTGATGATTCTAAAGCCCATATCGACCGCATAATATTTTTCATGTGCCTTTAATGCTTCCTTCCCTGAAATATTGTATTTTTTTACCGCGTGAAGCAGATAAGCCTTCTGCATTTTTTCCAGATAACTGTAAACAGTCTGCCTTGTAAGGGATTTCCTCCCCTGCGCCTTAAAGCTGTTCACAACGTTCTCCGCTGAAAACGCCTTGCCCGCATTCGCCAAGATATAAAAAGAAATATCTTTGAAGAGTTTCTTGTCAAAGCGGGATGATTTCTTTGCAATGTCTTTGCTTATAATGCTTTCATACAGAGTATTGAGATAGCGTAAAATATCCTCGCTTCTCGTAAAGTCAAAGCGGAGGGGAAAGCCGCCCCATTTTATGTAGTCGTATATCAAATCGTCATTATAGGGGCGGTTGTTTGCTTCAAGATAGGATTTCATCTCCGCGAAAGAAAAGGGCAGCACTTCAAATTCCACCGCCCGCCCCGTCAGCAGCGTGGCAAGCTCCCCGGAGAGGAGCGTTGAATTGCTTCCCGTCACGAACACGGAGACATCCAGCGTAGCCCTCAGCGAAGCCAGGACCTTTTCAAAACCTTCTATATGCTGAATTTCATCGATAAAGATATAATAACGCCCGCCAGCAGTGCAACGCCCCTTCAGTTCTCTGTGCAAATCCAAAGAGGTCTTTATAAACTCATAGTCAAAATCTTCAAGGTTTATATAGATGATACGTTCTCCGCAAATCCCCCGTTCAAGCAGTTCGTTCCTGATGGAATCCAGCAGGATGGATTTTCCCGCACGGCGCACGCCGGTAATGACTTTTATCAGGTCAACATCGTAATAGGGGCGAATCATATCAAGGTAGAACGTTCGTTTTATAAGCATAAAGCCTCCTCTACGTTGACATTATACGAAAAATTTTCAATTTGTAAAGATTGAAGCACCTTGCAACTATACAAATTGAAAATTTTCGTTTTACCGCGCAGCCGAAGGCGAAAAGAAAATTGCGCAGATGGAGGAATTCTATACCGTTTGAATTGGACTGCGAGAGGAGCGGGTTCATACATACTACGTATTTAGGATAGTTAATATTCAAGATATGCAAGCACACTTTCATCGCTGTCCGTCCGGTCGTGAAAAAGCAGAAACTCGCTATATGAAAGGGGATCTATTTGGAATTCGACATAACGCCCCGCAAGATAGGTTGCGAGGTCTCCTGAAAGCATTTTTGCATTGCTCCCAGAGATAAATATATCGCAGCTACCTGTAGAGAGAAAGCTCCGCAAAACGTTTTCAAAACCGGACACATTCTGGACTTCATCAATAAAAAGATAATTATTTTTGCCCTTTATGAGACGGGCTTTCACATATTCATATACATCTTCATCCGTCTTGAGCTTACGGAATTCCATATCCTCCATATTGATGAAAATGATGCTCGCGTCTTTATCCTCCCGTGCAACATAGTCACGCAGCTGCAATAAGACGCAGCTTTTTCCGACGCGTCTCTGACCGGTGAGGACTTTTATGAGTCCCTTGCCTATGAAGGGCAGAATGCTCTGGATATACTGCGGGCGAACAATAATGCTGTTTTCCATTTTATAGTTTATAAACTACAGTTTTTCACACGTACCGCGGGGGATGCACAGTGTCTTACGCACAGACGGGAAGCACAGCTGTCATCACGTTCGGAAACATTTTCTCCACAAAAAAAGGAGCATCCAACGATGCTCCTTACTCAATCTATGCTATTTGGGAACGCTGCATAGCAGGCGTACTTATACTATATATATGGTTTATACCCTTCGTCAAGTGGCTCGCCGCCGCCTCAGCGGTTTATGGAAAGCACCGTGAAGTTTGTCCCCTCAACAAAGCCGGAAAGCGTCGCACGCTGGCCGGAGAGGGCGCGGAGCTCGTCCATGCTCACCGGCTTGGCAGGGGGATTACCGCCCGCGCTGCCTCCCATGCCGCCATTGCTTCCGCCAAAGCCACCAGAGGGGGGATTGCCGCCCATGCCGCCGTTACCGCCGCCGAAACCGCCAGAGGGAGGATTGCCCCCCATGCCGCCATTGCTTCCTCCAAAGCCGCCAGAGGGGGGATTGCCGCCCATGCCGCCGTTGTTGCCAGACGGGGGCTGCCCCCAGTCTTCCATCACGCGCAGTGTGTACTGCGTGCCGTTGTCGGCAACAAGCACTGCGGAGGAAGATGTCACCTTTACCACGCCTGTGAGTGACTGCGGAGAAGGCATTGCGCCGCCCTGCCCCATACCGCCCGACGGGAAATTGCCGTTACCGTTACCAGAAGAATTATTTCCGCCGTTGTTGCCGCCAAAGCCACCGGAAGGACGATTGCCACCATTGCCACCAAAGCCGCCAGACGGAGGATTGCCGTTGCCGCCGAAACCGCCGGATGGGGGTGCGGGACGGGTGCTGTCAGTGCCTGTGGAAGAAGAAGCTGCCTCTGCGCTTGAGTTCCATTCCTTGAAGGAAGAAGCGGAAATACCAACCGCCTTGCCGCCGCCGGAAAGAGAGATGGTCTTTCCCTTAAGGTAGCTGTTGGCAGACGCATCCTTGTTGTAGTAGAGCGTATGCCCGTTGGAAGCGATATTCTTGAGCTTCTTGTTCGCATCAACAAGCTCGTTCACGTAGGAATCTCCCGTGAGCGTTACGGAAGACTTCTTGTCAAGGCTGAGGTTCACCGTGCTCACGCCAGCCGCATTGATGGTTCCCGTATAGGAAACCTTCGTAAAATCAAGGGCAATGCTGCTGATGGAATCGCAGACAATGTCGCCGGAAAGCGTCTGGGACTCAGCGCTAAACGCGAGCGTGCCCCCGTTTGCGCCAGCCTTGCCCCAGCCGCGCTCGCTGTTGTTGCCGCTCGCACGGATAAGGACAGAAGAAGCGCCGTGGACAAGCTTTGTATCGCTTATGGCAATCTTGGACTGCGTGTTAGTAATATAGAAGAAAGGACCATCGGAAAGGCTCGTCAGCGTGGAATCCTTCACCGTCAGGGAGCTTGTACCGATATTGGCATCCCCGCTCATGCTCTGGTACAGCATGATCCCCTGCTTTCCCGAGCCGGTGAGCGTGCTGTTCGCAATGCTGATGGAATTCTTTCCCTCGATGACAGCAATCTCGGAGCCGGTCGCCACGCCGGCAATGCCGTCCACAGAGATGTCACCTGTGGAATAGATGACGGGGGAACCGTCTCCCGCCGTGTTGGCAGTGCCGGAGCGAACCTTTATGGTGCCCTCTCCCCTGTCCGTGGCAAAGGCTGCGCAGTGATCGCCCTGCGTGCTGATGGCGACGTTTTCCGCAGTTATCTTTCCGCCATAAGTGGCATCAAGCCCGCGGGAAGAATCTTCCGTGGTCGCTATCTTTATATTCTTTACGCTGATGCTTGTGCCCTCGCCCGTCGCAAAGACGGCATTTGAACCGTCCGCGCTCGACTTTACGCTTATGTCCTGCAAGTCAAGCTTAGCCCCGTTTGCGGCGACCACAGCGGCGTTCAGGCCGTAAAAATTGCTCTGCCCGTCATTGCTCGTGTCTCCGCCAGCCTTTACAAATTCGCCGCCCTTCACGCGCACCGAAGCGCCATCCTTCGCAAGCAGCACGCTTTCATCTGCGGCAGTGCTCGTGTATGACATATTGGAAAGCTCAGAACCATTTTCAGCTGTCACCACGGCGCTCAAATCCGGCGCCTTTTCATCCGGCACCGTACCAAAGCCGGGAAAGTCCTGCGCGACAGCAGCCAGCGTCAGCGCCAAAGAAAACAACATCGCACCTGTCTTTTTCATAGTGAACCTCGCATAAAAAGTATTTCCCCCAGTGTACGGGAAGAAGTATAAATAAAACTTAAATACAACAACTTATTAATCTAAATTACAATATATTAGCAGGGGTCCCAAGGGGCGGCAGCCCCTTGAACCGAAGGCGACATCATGCAATCACTGCGGACAGCTAAGATTCAGATTTCTTCTATGTGATATACGTAGTCCAGCGTGCGGAGCGCCTCTATAATCTCGCAGTGCGTCTTGTATTTTTTCAGCTCCTCACTGCTGATGGAAATGGAAACGGAATAGACGCTCAGCCCGGAGTTTGCGTACGCGGGGTTCATCTCTATGGCATCAATCTTCAAGCCCAGCCGCCTGATGGTGGTGACAAAGTTCTGCAGGCAGCGGCTGTTCTTGAGCTCCAGATGCACCTCAAAGTGGTTAGAGCGGTCCTTGAGGTAATTCTCAAGGGACGGCATGACGGAAAGGCAGAAGAGCAGGGTAAAGGTTCCCGCAAGCGAAAGCGTATAAAATCCCGCCCCCACGGCAAGCCCGAGCAGGCAGCAGCCCCACAGCGCGCCGGAAGTGGTGATGCCGCGTATCTGGTTCCGCGAGCTAAAGAAGAGCGAGTTAGCTGCAATGATGGTGGCAGAAACCACCGATGCCGCAGAAAGCAGAAAGAGCGTGCCGCCGAACACCGTGTTGAGCAGGATGTCCAGCATCATGGCGACTGTGCCCGCAAAGGTGACGACCATAAAGGTGCGGAGCCCCGCAGAGTGCCTTTTGCTTGCCCGCTCCCATCCGATGACAGCGGAAAGCAGTACGGAAAGGCAGAGCCTCAGCGTGGCGGAATAAGTGTTGAGCTCAAGCGACCACGCCCCCAGCAGACGGGCGATTATATCTGACGGAACAGTCATTTCCGGTGCCTCCTCTTTGCATTGCGGCGGAACGAGGAAGCAGCATCCTCTGCGAGCAGGGAATAGTGCCGCTCAGCCTCTTCCGTGTACGCGCTCTCTTCTTCGTTTATGTTCCAGGAAGGAATCTCTTCCTGTATCTTCTGGATGCGTTCAATCAGCAATTCAAGCTCCGTCTTGGGCTTGCCTTCGGGAGTCTGTTCGCTTACCGGCACAAGGTCTTCAAGCTTTGTCGAATAGGACTTGGAAAGATAGAGCGACAGCTTGGCACAGCCGGGACCGATAAGCTCATAGAGCACGCTTGAAGCGAGGATGATGGTCTGCAATGCCTGCCCCGCCTCCCCCTGCAGGGTTCTGGCTCCGAGCGCGGCAAGCCCTATCGCCACCCCCGCCTGCGGGATAAGGGCAAGCCCCAGATAGTTTCGCGTTTCGCGGGCTTTCTTTGCAAGCAGGCAGCCGGTCCATGCCCCCGCATATTTTCCCACGATGCGCGTCACAAAATACAGCACGCCTATAAGCAGGAGGGGAACAGCCCCCACCGCGCCGGAAGGATTGACCAGCGCGCGCAGGTTGAATGACATACCGGAGCGCACAAAAAAGAGCAGGAGGATTGGCGGACTAAAGTAGCCCAGCTGGCGGAAGAGCTTATCATCCCCCGTGGAATTGATGTATATCGTTCCCATGGACATACAGCCAAGCAGGGGGGAAACATCGAACATCGTGCAGATGCCGCAGAACGCAAAGAGCAGGGCAATCGCGATGATCAGGCGGTTGTCGGTGGAGCGCTTTTTCTGTATCATAAGCTTCATGACAAGCCCGAAGACTCCGCCAAGGGCGAGCACGAGCGCATTCGTGAGCACCGGCACTGCTATGCGGGAAAGGGAGAATGCGCCTCCCGTAGCGGAATGCACGGCAACGGAGATGGCGACGCTGTAGGCAAGCAAGCCCACAATGTCGTCAAAAGCGACCACCTGCAGCAGGGTTTCAACAAAGTCTCCCTTTGCCCCCGTCTGTCGGATTGTCATCATCGTGGACGCAGGGGCAGTCGCCGCCGCAAGGGCAGCAAGCACAAGGGAAAAGGCAAGGTCAAGGCGCAGCACAACGCAGCTCAGGATAAAGACAAAGAGGGATGCCGTAAGGGACTCAAAGACGGTAATGACGATGACCTTTGGCCCGTTTTTCTTCAGCGTTTCAAAGCGGAAGAATTCCCCCGTGCTGAACGCTATGAACGCAAGGGCAATGTCCGGCAGGAATTCCATGCCCGTGATAATCTCCGCAGGAACAAGGTTCAGGCAGAACGGCCCGATGAGGATTCCCGCCACAATGTACGCCGTCACATTGGGCAGCTTAAGCTTCTTTGTTACCCGCGTCATCAAAAAGCCGGAAAGCAGGATGAGCGATACGGATATGATGGCAGCCGCCGCAGGGCTTGCGCCGTCATATATTGCAGAAAAAGCCTTCATGCCTCCAGTCTAGCATAAAATATCATTCCTGTCAGTGGGATTGGTTCTTCCTGCTGTATACGTCGAAATAATTGCAGAGGAACTGATAGAACAGGCGCACACGCGTGTCGTTCTGCCCCGCCTCGCCACAGCTGATGATGATGTCGCGGCTGCACACCGGCTTTTCTATTTCAAGGAGCAGGATACGGCGGGGGTCAATGCGTATCCAGGAAAACGCGGGCCAGAACCCCACCCCCATTCCCGCGGCAATCATATTCATCACGGAAGCGGGGCTGTCGCTCTCAAAGACAAAATGCGGACTCATTCCCGCAAGGGCACAGAACTGGTCGCAGATAGAACGGAAGTGCTTGATGCCTGAAAGCGTGATAAAGCGGCTGTCCTTCACGTCTTTCAGGCTGATGCTTGTCCTTCCCCTGTAGCGCGGTATATTGGGAACGGCAAGGAATATCTGTTCGCGGAACACACGCACGTCATCGCGGCTGTTCTTTGCCGCAATGCGGGCGGAATGCCGCGTGGTGATGCTGATGTCCGCCAGCCCGGGGCGCTCTATTTCCATCTCTGAAAGCTCTATGGTGAGCGTATGGTCAATGCGCTGATACTCCATGATGGCATTGGTTACGAGCGTCCACGCAGCCAGTATGCTCATGCGCACGGTAATCCCCTCCTGCCGATTCACCGCGCGGATTTTTTCAGGCAGTGAGTCAAGCTTTTCCATGATGGGGAGCAGCTCCCCGTAGAGAAGCCTGCCGCTCGCGGTAAGCTCCCTGCTCCTGCCGCCCCGCTTGAAGAGCTCTGTGCCAAGTTCCGCTTCCAGCCTGCCAATCGCCTGCGTAACGGCGGGCTGCACTACATTCAGTATCCGTGCACTCTTTGTGACGTTTTTCTGTTTCGCCACCTCCATAAAGTATCGGAGTTGTGTAAGTTCCATTATTTTTCCTTGCTGTGCCGATGTATTATATCCGTTTTGCAAAGCAATGAATAATAATTTTTTATGTTAGTTTGCCATAACAATAAATAATTGGAAAAAATAACTGCGCCATGCTATTATACTCGCGGACTTCGTGATGGAGGTTCGCACTTTTTCTCATTTGCCGCCCCGCAGATTATACCATCAGGGGGCGGTTCCTCAAATATAAAAGTTTCACAAAAATACCAGGGAAAGGAGATTTGCTTACTATGGCAAAGAAAGAATTGGACAGGTTTGACAAGACCGCCAGGCGTGACATGCAGATCAAGACAAAGCTCATAGCCATCGTTATCGGTGCTATTCTGGGCTGCGTGGTCGGTACGCTTGCGCTCACGCTGGTCATCTTTAACAACGGCCTCGTGTCCGATACGGAAAACGGGCTCACCTATACAGCGCAGGGAGTAGAGGGGATATTGACAGACTGGCAGGCAACGCTTACAAGCGATGCGGGACTGCTTGCTTCCCAGACGGAACTGCGGGAAGCAGTGGCAGAACGGGATGCCTCCGCGCTCGGCGAGGCGGTGAAGGCTGCGCTGCCCCATCTCGACGTGGACTTCCTTGCCGTGCTCGGTGCAGACGGCACGGTGCTCCGCGGCGGCGGCTACAAGGTGGACGAGGGGAGCAGCTTTGGCAACAATGTGCTCGTGCAGACCGCGCTGCGCGGGGAGCTTGCGAAGGGCTTTACGGGCTTTGCTCCCTATGACTACACGCAGCTTTCCATTGCCCCTGTGCAGGTCAACAACCGCACCGTGGGCTGCGTGGTTGCAGGCTACGATGTGAGCGGGGATGAATTCGTGCAGCAGGTGAAATCAAACTACAATGTCGAATGCACTATCTTGAAAGAAGACACCCGCATTGCCACCACGCTGGGGCGGGAATTCATCGGCGTAAAGGTGACTGACCAAGAGGTTATCCAGACGGTGCTGAGGCGGCAGTCGGAATTCAAGGGGCACACGAAGATTGCGGGCAAGCCGTATTCCGCCATCTACCGTCCCATAAAGGCAGGCACCGAGGTGACGGGCATGGTATTCGTGGCAAAGAGCATGGAGGTGATAGAAAGCACCCGCAACAGGACGCTCCGCGTGGTGCTCCCCATCATCGGCATGGCACTGGCAGTGATTGTCATCGCGATGTACCGCTTTGTAAAATGGCTCATGTGGCGCATCCATAACGTAACCGAATTCCTGTCCGATCTGGAATCCGGCGATGCGGACCTGACCAAGCGCTGCAAGCTCTTTATCCGTGACGAGATAGGCGACCTCATCGTGCACTTTGACGCTTTCCTCGACAAGCTGCAGGAAATCATCAGGCAGGTGAAAGGCTCTAAGGACGCGCTTGCAAGCTCCGGAACAGAGATGGTGGCGAGCATGGAGGATTCCACGAGCACCATCAAGCAGATGGTGGCAAGCATAGACGATGTTCACGGGCAGATCAACGAGCAGAGCGAAGGCGTGCACAAGACCGCCGATGCCGTAGATGACATTGCAAACAGCATCACGCATCTGGACCAGATGATAGAGACGCAGAGCGCGGGCGTGGAAGAGGCATCCAGCGCCATTGCCGAGATGATGGGGAATATCTCTTCCGTAAACACTTCCGTGGACAAGATGTCCGTATCCTTTGAAACGCTTTCAGAGAATGCAAAGACGGGCTTTGCCAAGCAGGAAGCGGTGAACCAGCGCATCAAGCAGATTGAAGGGCAGAGCGTCATGCTTCAGGAAGCAAACAGCGCCATCTCCAATATCGCCGAGCAGACGAACCTGCTCGCCATGAATGCCGCTATTGAGGCTGCCCATGCGGGAGAGGCCGGCAAGGGCTTTGCGGTGGTTGCCGATGAAATACGCAAGCTTTCCGAGACTTCCACAGCCCAGTCAAAGACCATCGGCGAGCAGCTCAACAAGATACGGGAAGCCATCACGGAGGTTGTGTCTGCCTCGGCGGAATCCAGCGCGGCATTCTCTGCCGTATCCCAGCAAATCCAGGAGACGGACCAGATAGTGATGCAGATAAAGAGCGCCATGGAAGAACAGAATGCAGGTTCCCGCCAGATAAACGATGCGCTCAAAGAGATGAACGACAGCACGGGCGAGGTACAAAAGGCGTCGAAAGATATGTCCGGCAAGAACACGCTCATCCTGAAGGAAATGAATATGCTGCGCGATTCGAGCGCGTCCATGAAGCAGAGCATGGAAGAAATGGCAACGGGCGCGCGCAAGATGGGCGAAAGCGGCACCACGCTCACCAACATAGCGGGCACCGTGCGCGAGGCTATAAACAAAATTGGCCTGCAGATTGACCTCTTCAAGGTCTAGGGAACCGCGCAAAGTCCGTGTGGGCAATGGATAAATGGCACCTCGGGAAAATCACCACGAGTGAATTTTCAAAGGCGCCATAAACAATCTTCAATCATTTCTTTTTTCCTGATGGCGGAAATCCAGCCCTCCGGAATGTTGTCAAAGCCATAGATGATTCCTGCAAGCCCGCCGGTAACTGCGCCTACCGTGTCGGTGTCCTCTCCGAGGTTTACGGCTTTTTCAAGTGCTTCCCTGAAGCTGTCCGTTGTCAGGATGCACCAGAGGGCTGCCTCCAGCGTGTCAACGACAAAGCCCGATGACCGTATGCTGTTTCTTTCCCGATTCGCGATTGTGGCAAGCGGGGCAAAGGTTTCAGAAACGGTTTTCGTATTGTCCTTTACGGCAGAATGAGCCGCTTTTCCCGCCAGTAAATCGCGGGCAATGTGGATGTAAATGCGGCAGGCTTCGCACGATATGGCATGGGCGTGGGTGATTGAGGAAACAGCATCTATCGTGCTGTCGTCAGCGTCCGCTACAAATGCGAGGGGGATTATCCGCATGAGCGAGCCGTTGCCGTTTGAATAGTAGTCGTCATCGCCCCAGCCGCGCAGTATGGAACCGACGCAGGTTCTTCCCACGTCAAATGCAGCGCCGTCCTGTGTATAGGCTCCCTTCATAAGCCATTGGAAGAATTTGTAATGGATGTCGCCAATAACTATCTTGCCGTTTTCCCGAATGCTGTCGCAGAGGGCAAGCGTCATGCTCGTATCGTCCGTCCATGTACCGGCAGGCTTGTCAAAGATGTCGCAGTACAGCATCTCGCTCACCCACGGATACGAATCCCTTTTTTTGAACTGCACGGGAGAGCCAAGTGCATCCCCCACGGCAAGTCCATATACAGCATCTCGTAACGAACTCATATATTTCCCCCTAAAGCTTCCGCACGTTCTGAGGGCTGGTCCTGTAAAAACTGACCCCCGAAACCTTCTCCTTGATAAGATACCCCTGCCGTACAAGATTTTCAAGTATGTTCTTCCTGAAATATGAAGAATCGGAAAGCCCCACGAAGCCTGCAATCTCGCTTGATTTTCTGGCTCCAGTATAACAGAAGGAGAGGATTTTTTCATCATGCTCGGAGCCGCCGGAAACGGGAATAAATTCAATTTCCGGGAGCGCATCATCCTTTATGCCGGAAGCAAAAGTCAGGTCTGGAAGGACAAGCGTAAAATGGTCGGATGCCGCGTTTATGAACGGCTTATGAAGCTCGTCGGCGGATTCATAATCCTGAATGATTTTGTCAAAACCGGTGCCGGCAGCTTCCATTACATTGCATTTTACGAGAATGCCGCAGATAAGCTCGTTGCGGCGTTTCGAGATTATGTTTGAAAGGTCATAAGTCCTGCCGGATACGTCGCCCTGATAAAAACTTCCGGGGGAAGATATTTCAAGCCTGTCCTTGAACATATCAAGCTGGATCTGTGTTCCGTCAAGAAAATAATCTCTGTGTGCGACGGCGTTTACAATGCCTTCAAACAAAGCCCTCTCTGGATAGGCATCGATGTTCAGACGGGAATCAGCAAGTTTTATAACCGAGTGATTCATCCTCTGCCTTACGAAGTCCATCATATAGCTTATGGAATCCGTAAGGCATCCCTTGAACCTGTTGATTGTGATAATCCTCTCGCTGCCTTTGTTAAATCCGCCAAAGACAGAACACTGGACATGCGTTTTTTCCCCGTCATAGTCATCTGCAAAGAGCTCCGCCCCCTTTTTCAAGGTTTTATCGTTTGAAAAAAATCCAAGGCTTTGTAGTGCCTTGTCGCTCAGGGTAGAAGCCGGATTATGCGCGGTAAAGAAATCCATCATCTTTGAAAAATCAGAACGCACATACATCCTGTCCGAATCCGTCATGTCATACTGGACGGCGTGGGACTTTATGCTCATGTTTATGATTTCTTCATACGTCGCACCGTTCGTAAAGCCCTCCCGCCTCATATATATAGAAGGGACATTCTTAAACTTTACTATTATGGGCTTTACGGGGGATTCGGAGACATCAACCCTTATGACAAAAAGTTCTTTTCCGTTATTTTCATATTGAATAAAGGATATTTTGAACGCGGGGCGTGGAAAGATGTGCTCGTTAATCTGGTTGTTGAAAAAATTGCGTTCATTATCGGCTTCCTGCCTTGTAAAGCCTATGAGTTTGTTTGATTTGTCTTCTACCCCTATGAACATAGCCCCGCCGCTTGCATTTGAAAAGCCTGCGATTGTTTTAAGCCAGCTTTCTGCATTTTCCCTGTTGAGGCGAGCCTTGCACTCGAAATGAAAGCTTTCAATTTTGGGGACGTTCACAATATCATCCAAAAGCATACCTGCTCCTCGTTTGAAGTAGTTCAAAGCCAGTTTGAAGTCACTTCAAAGCACGTTTGAAGTCACTTCAAAGTATACTTCAAACCAGTTTCTGTATCAAGGACACCGCGAAAAGTCCTGACCGGCAAGAATACCTTGCCGGTTTGCGCTTCCAAAAAGTAGACGTTTAGAAAAATCCGTGCTATAGTGAAATCTATGGAAGCAAGCAGAAAGTACGAATTCAAGCCCATAGACCAGCTTGTGTTCTCCGATGACTTTATGTTCGGGGCGGTCATGCGCGAACCAGACATCTGCAAGGGCGTTCGCTTTCGGGGGCAAAAATGGAAGAGCGCTGGAATCGTCTTTGCAGCACTTTCACGAAAAATTATTGCTGCTAAAGGACGAAATGAATACACAAGAAGCAAAAAGCACGGCGGAAGCCCGTCATTCATTTATGGAAGCCTTTCTTGAAGAATTTGCCCGGGAAGTGAACCAATAATTCAATGTAGCACAAAATCGCCGTCGGGTATATACTGTATCCATGTTTGGAAAACGAAAGCAAG
The DNA here is from genome assembly GCA_937885235.1 of uncultured Treponema sp. GTDB lineage: Bacteria > Spirochaetota > Spirochaetia > Treponematales > Treponemataceae > Treponema_D. Next base: position 16,999 of record CAKZZK010000235.1, on the reverse strand, counting down.
CGGCAAAGACCTACGACAAGGAGAACACAGCGCCCGTGCTCAGGTGCAGCATCTGCACGGGAGAGCAGGTGGCAGGATTCAAAGACCTGCGCACGGGAGCCTTTGAAGACGTCGCCCTCATCAAAAGCGAGGCTGACCTCGCGGCATTCATGCGCGACTACGGCATAGAAAAAATCAGCAAAGAATATTAAACCTGAGCGGAAACAAAGTTTCCGAACAGGTCTATTGATGCCTAAAACAAAATGTCTTAACACTTAAAACAAAACGTCTCAGCGCTTAAAACGAAATGTCTCAGCGCTTAAAACAAAACGTCTCAGCGCTTAAAACGAAACGTTTTGTGCCTTCAGCTCAGAGTATGCCAGCGGAATGGAGATGGAAACGGAGAGCACGTCCGAAAGCGCCTGCGTCATCTCCACGCCGGCGAGACCGAAAAAGCGCGGGAGCAGGAGGATGAGCGGAATAAAGCAGAAGCCGCTGCGCGCGGAGGAAGCGACGGAAGCCTTTACCCCCTTGCCGGTGGACTGGAGCATCATATTCGTGATGATGATGCAGGCAAGGAGCGGCAGAGCCACTGCCTGCCAGCGGAGCGCGGGGGCCCCCACAGCAACAACCTGCGGGTCATCGCGGAAAAAGGCGATAATCTGCGGCGCAAAGGCAAAACAGCACGCCGCCATCAGCACAAGGAAGAGCGTACCGTAGCGGAGGCAGAAGAAATAGCCCTCCTTTACGCGCGCCTTCTTTCCCGCGCCGTAGTTAAAGGCACAGACAGGCTGATAGCCCTGCCCGAATCCTATCAGGACGCTCGAAACAAACATTGCGACACGGGTAGTCACGCTCATCCCCGCGATGGCGGCATCCCCGTAGGCTCCTGCGGCGCGGTTCATCAGCACCGTGGCAAGCGCGGCAAGCCCCTGGCGGAACAGGGACGGAAAGCCCCCGTTGACAATTTCCTTGAGGTAATGCGGATTCAACCTGACATTGCCTGCCCGCAGGCGGATGTTCGCCCCCTTCATCGTGCCCGCAAGCAGGAGGAAGAAGCTGACAAGCTGCGAGCAGATGGTGGCAAGCGCCGCCCCCGCAACGCCCATCCCGCAGCCGAAGATTAAAATCGGGTCCAGTGCCGTGTTCAGCGCCGCCCCGCAGAGCAGTCCCGCCATGGCATACACGGCGCTCCCCTGATAGCGCAGCTGGTTGTTGAGCACAAACTGCGCCATCATGAACGGCGCCCCCACAAGGATGATCCTCAGATAGCCGACGGTATCCGCAAGCGTCGTTTCGCTTGCCCCAAGGAAGCGCGCAAGGGGCGTGATGCACAGGATTGCGGCAGCGGCGGCGATGATGCCCACAAGCAAAGACAGCGCAAGCCCCGTCGCCGCCATCTGCTCTGCCTCCCGCTGCCTGCCCGCGCCGAGCATACGCGACAGGTAGTTGCCCGATCCCTGCCCGCAGAAAAAGCCCAGTGCCTGTATGACATCCATAACGGAAAACGAAAGCCCCACCGCCGCAGTGGCTTCCGTGGAAATGTGCCCCACAAAGAAGGTGTCCGCCGCGTTGTAGAGAGCTGTCACCAGCATACTGATGATGGTGGGCGCGGACAGCCTGAGGATAAGGCGAGGGACGGGCGTTTCCGTCAAATCCCGAAAGCGCGCCGCAGCAGCACTTTCATCTCTGTTCATCTTGTGTACCCCCGACAAAAAGATAGATGAAGAAAAAACTATTGTCAAGGACGGCAAGAACGCGCTATACTTTTCCCCATGAAGAAAAAGCTTTTCATCGCCTTGCTGCCCTTCCTGCTGTTCGGGTGCAAGGCAAAGACTGCCATAACAACAGACAATTCCGAAAGCGCAGAGATAATAGAAGAAGTAGATTCCATAGAAGAAGCTCCCGTTGCCGACAGCACCGGGGAAGAAGAACCAGCCCCCCTCGTTGCGGAAGAGCCGGAAGCAGAAGCCGAAGAGACAATAGCCGTCGAGGACTTGCCGCTTTCCGCGCTCAAATTTGGTCCCTTTGTTTCAGACGCAGCAGAGGCAGAAGCCTTTGCCCCGCCCGAAAGCCCCTACGAAGAGGCTGAGTTCCTCAGAGACCTGCTCACTGAGGATGGCGGTTCCGTCCTGCTCGTCAAGAAGGGCAAATCCTTTGAAATTCTGCCCGCAGTCTATGACGAAGTAAAAGATCCCTATGACGGGGAGTCTCCTTTCAAGATAAGCGAGGACTGGTCAGGCAGGGGAAGGGCTGTCCTTTCATATCCTGAACATCGCTATGACAGGCGATATATTCCCGTCCGCATGGGAGAGCGATGGGGCTTTGCGGACGTATGCCATAACGGAGAGCTCACTGTACCCGCAGTTTTTGAGGCGGTGCACCCGTTCAAAGAAGGACTGGGTGCCGTCAAGTACGAAGGGCTGTGGGGCTTTGTGGACGGCGGGCACATGGTGGTTGCCTCCATCTTCGCAAAGGTGCATGACTTCTTCAACGGTCTGTGCATTGTCGAATACACATCCGATGACGGCGGCTACTACTGGGGCTGCCTGAACAAGGGAAACACACTCATATTCGCCTATCCCGACAAACAGACTCATAAAAACGGGGTAGAAAGCATCGGAGACTTTTACGAACCCACCATCACCAAGGTAAAGACAAATAACGGACAGTGCGCGCTCGCACCTGACGGCACTATACTCCTTGAAGGATTTGATGAAAGCGAGCATTTGGGAAGCTCTGCGTACTTCCACTTTGACTGGGGATGCAGGACCCTCTGTATATGTTCAATCTTCGATGAAGAGCGCTTTCTACAGGCAGGGGGCAAGCACGAGTCTGACGGCACCACCTTCGGCGCCTTTGACAGGCACGGACACTGGATTTTTGAACCGGTATACAGCTCACAAAAAGAGTTGGAAAAGCTTATTGCTGAAAAAGGAGGCACCATTTCCAGCAATGCGAACAGGCTTTTCCGGCGGAAAATCGAAGAAAGCGGGCTCGTCGGCTTTGAAAACAACAAGGGAGAATGGGTTGTTCCACCGCAGTTCCTTTCTTCCTCCTACAGCTCCTATGACAAATACGCCGTCGTAGAAAAAGAGCGTAGGAAGTTTGGCGTTATCGATAAGGCAGGGAATTTCGTCATCGAGCCAATCTACCGGGACATCAATACAGAGTATTTCGCGGGAAAGACCTGCTTTGTCGTTGAGCAAAATGACAAGCGGGGACTTGCCGATGAACGGGGCACGCTTATTCTGCCCATCGAGTATGACCAGCTTTACATCACGACACATGGCTATACCCCTTCAAGCGATGATTTCCCCCTCGTCGTGCGGAAGGACGGCACTGACAGCTTTATCAATGCGGACGGCAGCGAATTCCTGCCCCTCGGCAAGGATGACAAGGTGCGCGTCGCAGACGGTATTGCGCTCGTTTTCTCTCCGGCACCGGAGCGTCCCGCAAAGCGCGCCTATGCCCAGAGCTACCGCGTCCGCTGCTACCTCCCCGACGGTACCGAGCTTTTTCCCGACACGTCATACTACGAGGAATTCTATATGGATATGCCGTGAAATTGCTTCTGGCAATCCTTCCCCCGCAGTGCCAGAATTTGTTGACCAATGCGCCGGAGCGCCCTATAATAGCTGTATATGCATGAAAACGGAAGATCTAAATCCATAAAGACAAGCTTTTTGCTGCTGATAGGCATCGGGATGCTCTGCATATCGATAGTGATGACCACGCTGATAGGCAGGACGGTGTTCAAGATGAATACCGAACAGGCGCAGCTGCTCATAGCCGCGCTTACAGAAAAAAAGGCGAATTCCGTAGAGCAGGAGATGATGGAAAACGTCAGCGCGGTGGAAGCCATTGCGGGAATGCTCGGGGGCTCCTGGGCAATACCCGATGAACAGCGGCGGAGCGCCTGCGAACAGGAACTCCGCTCGCTCGTGAACAACACAAGCATAAAATCATCCTGGGCGGTCTGGCTCCCCACCCGCTTTGACCGCCGGGACTCCTTCGACGTGGACGAAGCGACAAACCCCACCGGACAGTTCAGAATCCACTACATCACCGATTCTGACGGCAGGATAAAGAACGACAGCATAGCCGCCATGCAGGATATGAACCTTGAAGCCATGGTGGACCACAACACCACCATCACCGACCCCACGCAGGTTTCCATAGACGGCGAAAACGTGCTTTCAGCCCAGGCATATTCGCACATCACCAACTCCATAGGGCAGAACGTGGGCATAGCGGGCATAGACATAGTGCTTTCAAACATAGCGGAAACGCTGGACGGCAGTTCCATCTTCCAGGGCACCACCACCCAGTTCATCAGCTCCTCAGGCATCGTCATGGGGGCAACCGACGGCACGGCGACGGGCAAGAAAAGCCCCCTCTTCAGCGCCTCAGACAGCGCGCGCTGGTTTTCTGAAGAATACGCGGAGCAAAGCTCGGTGAGCTTCTTTACCGGCAGCGGCAACAGCAGCCTCTTCACCGTGATATCCCGCATCCATCCGGACAGGACGGGCTCAAGCTGGTACTTTGTCTCCCAGACAAAGCGCTCCGTCATGTATCAGGGAGCTGTAGCCGCGCTGTGGACGGTCATCTTCGCCTTCGTCCTGCAGATAGCCCTCGTCTCCGTGCTCACGTTCATAACCGTGTCCCGCCTGACAAAGCCCCTGCTTGAAAGCGAGCAGGCGCTCAGGAACATAAGCGAGGGAGACGGCGACCTCACCGTGCGCCTTGAAGTGACGGAAAACAACGAGATAGGCGCGCTCTGCGGCAGCTTCAACAAGACAATGGAAAAAATCAGCTCGTCAATCCAGAGCGTCAAGAACACGGGCGGCAGGATAGAGGAAATAGGCGCCGCGCTCGGCAGCTCCATGAGCGAGACCACTGCGGCAGTCAGCGACATAACGGGCAGCATCACCGCCGTGCAGGAACAGATGCAGAGCCACGCGGAAGGCGTTGCGGGGGCAAAGTCCGTCGTCGATGCAATCGTCAGGAACATAAAGACGCTGAGCGAGAGCATAGACAAACAGGCGGAGAGCGTGGGGCAGTCTTCCGTTTCCATCGCGGAGATGACGGCAAGCATAGATTCCGTGACGCAGATCCTCAAAACGAACAAAATCACCATGGGCGCGCTGGAAAAGGCATCCGAAGAAGGCCTCGCCGTGGTCAACAAGACGGCGGGCATAGCACAGGGCATACAGGTCAAGTCAAAGAATCTTTCAGAAGCCTCCGCAGTCATCAAAAACATAGCGAGCCAGACGAACCTGCTCGCCATGAACGCCGCCATAGAGGCAGCCCACGCGGGGGAAAGCGGGCAGGGATTCAGCGTGGTGGCGGAGGAAATCAGAAAGCTCGCCGAAGAGTCCGCTTCCCAAAGCTCGCGCATACAGCAGGCGCTCAACGAGGTCTACAATTCCATAAACGAGGTGTCCGCTTCCAGCCAGACGGTGCAGGAACAGTTCGGCAAGATTTTCTCGCTGACAAAGACGGTGAGCGAGCAGGAGCGCGTCATAGACAAGACGATGCAGCAGCAGAACGAGGGCGGCGCGCAGCTGCTTGAAGCCATGAGGAAAATTACCGCCATCACGACGGACGTAAAGGAAGGTTCCGGCGAAATGCTTGAAGGCAGCGGCAAGATTTCCGCCGAAATGGACAAGCTTGCGGGCATGGCGGAAACGGTAAACGCCAGCATGACCGAGATTGCCGACAAGGCGGACACCATCTCCGCAGCCTCGCGAAAGGCAAACGAAGGGGTGAACGCCAGCATAAAGGCCATCGGCAGCCTGAAAGACGAGATGAACAAATTCAAATGCTAGGAAAGAGCAAGGAGCGTTGATTTTATGAAGAAGCACATTGTATATGCCCTCTGCCTTGCCATCTGGGCGACGGCAGCGCAGGCGGCAGACATCATCGGGGACAGCGACAGCATTCCCGCCGGAGCGTCCACCGTCATAGATGATTTTGAGCGCGGCAACTACTGGATATGGGCTGCCTTTGACTGGGAGCTCTACGGCCCCGCAAAGCTTTCCACCTCTGCCCGCATAAGCAACCGCTGGGCTGCCGGCGGCAAGCAGTCCCTCGAATGCAAGATGATGCCGTCCTATCCGGATTCCGCCACTGACGGTATGTATTATATGGACTACCACTGGGATTTCAGCGGCGCTCGCTATATGGTGATAGACATAAACAATCCCGAAGAGCAGGATTTCAGCATCAGCCTTGCGCTCCAGACCACCGACGACTGGAAATGGGACGAGCTTACAACGGTGCGCATCACGCCGGGGACGCACACCGTTGTCTTTGACCTCTCCGAATACGCGGCAGACCTCTTCCTTGTCCGCCGCATAAACATCTGCTACCGAGAGATAGAGCCGCTGGAGGGCCATTTCTTCGTGGACAACCTGCGGATTATCAGATAAGGCATAAAAAAAGCGCTGGAGGGTTTCCAGCGCTTTTTTGCGGAGTGCTTATTCTATTCGTCTTGCAATCTGTTTACCATAGCAAGCATTGCCCCTGCACTGTTAAAATTTGCAGGGATTATTTCTGCGGCAGGAATATGTATATCATACGCCTCATTCAAGGCACTGATTATCTGGATAATATCAAAAGAATCCAGAATGCCGCCGTCAATAAGGTTGCTGGCAGTTTCAAAATCCACATCCGCCTTTGTTTTCTGCAGAACAGACAAAAGTTCTTTCATAAAAAACTACTCCTTTTCATATTCTTTTGGCGTATTTAATACGCTTGTTTCCGTAACATCGCGGACCAGTACGCTTCCGCCGCCATTGCCGTCATGCAATATCACCCGCGGCAACGCCCTGCTTAAGAACAGTCCCATGCCCTCCGTCACGGAATAGGCACCCGTATTGCAGAATGCCAGCACATCATCAAGTTCCAGATGATTGAACTCCATCCGCCGTACCAGGACATCGGCAACAGTACATAGGCTTCCGCACAGCGTCCATGTACGCCTTTTTTCTTCATTACCAGGCATTCCGCGCATCCGCAGGTGCCGAATGACGGGAAGCTTCATGCCCATAACCTGCCCGTAATATGAAACATGGTGCATTCCGCCGTCCAAAACGGCATAGGCAATGCCCCTGTCTTCCTTAGTATCCACGACCTGCGTAAGATAGTATCCCCCAGGAGCCGTGAAGAAACGCCCCATCTCCACAGTCAGTTCCACCCAATCCGCCGTCTGCACAATCACGGGCGCCACATTCCTTGCAGGACGGAGCGTATCAGAAAAATCATCCGAATCAAAATACGGACAGGGCAATCCCGGACCATATTCCAGACGGGGCAGGGGAATTCCATATTCCATTCGTAACGACGAATATAATTTCCGAAGCATTTCCAGTTCTTCCGCCTGCATGACAGTTTTCCACCTTTGCGTTCCCGCAAAATAATGCAGTCCTTCTATATTTACATTGGCGTACGTTTCATGCTGTTCCAATACATTCCGGAGGTCTGCCTCCGACATGCCGAACTGGCTGCCCGCGTTAAGCCTCAGCAGGACGGGAAGCACAAGACCCCGCCTCGCACCTTCCGCATTCAGCAGGCAGAGCTGCCGGACTGATTCCGCCGTATACACCATGCAACCGAAATCAACGGCACGGGCTATATCTCCGGCTCCCTTGCTGATGCCGGAATAGACAAGCCTTCCTGCCCCGATGCCGAGGGTCCTGCATATATCAAGTTCTCCCGGACTGCATACTTCAAGCATATCCACAACTTCAAGCATGGCGGGAATGACGAAAGGGTTCGCCTTTACGGAATAACACAGGCGTACGTCCTTTCCCCAAAGTTTTCTGATGAGCAAAACACGCTCCTTCATTGCCGCTACATCAAATATATACGCGGGAGTTCCATACGTTCCTGCAAAAGACGCAAGCATTTCATCCGTCATGGAATCATCTCCTTAAGTCTTGCCCTGTCTATTTTTCCATTCTTATTTAAGGGCATTTCTTCTACTTCTATAAGGGTATTCGGCAGCATGAACGGAGGGAGCTTTTGCCGGAGTTCGCGTATCAGCACTGCCTTATCACAGCGTCCCTGATAAAATAACACAAGACGTTCCTTTTTCCCGTCATACAGGCAGCATACACGCGCTATGCCCGCATATGCCGAAGCTGCAGCCTCTATCTCCCCCAGCTCAATCCTGTGCCCCATGTGCTTTATCTGGAAATCCCGCCGACCGGCATAGACAAGGTTTCCTTCTGCATCATACCTGCCGATGTCTCCCGTCCGGTACATCCGCTCAGGGAAGGGTTCCGTCAACGGGTTTCGGACAAAGGACTTTTCCGTATGCTCCCGGTCATTATAATACCCTAGCGCGACACAGGTACCGCTCACACAGATTTCCCCATCGCACCCAGGCTTCGTAACCTGTGCATCATTTTCATCTAAAAGAAAGACTGACTCATTCGGAAAAGCCTTTCCGATGGGAATACAGTCCCCGTCTTTGAAATCACGGTTTATGACATAATAGCTGCAGTTGCAGGTTATCTCCGTCGGACCATACAGATTTACGTAAGCTGCATGCGGCAAAAATTTCTGCCAGACATGAAGATGTCTGACGGGCATCACCTCCCCGCTGAACATGACGAGCCTTACCTTTTCCGGCACCCGGTAGCCGAATCCGTCCATAATGGACACAAAGCACATCGCGCTCACCGCCCACACCAAGACTGTGGCAGCCCTGTCAGCCAGATAATCCATCAGCTTCACCGGCATACTGAAATATGGGCGGGGAATAAGCTGTACCGATGCCCCCGTCTTCAGACAACTGTATATATCCTTCACCGACACGTCAAAATCAAAGGGAGCCTGATTCGCAAACACATCTTCCTTTCCGATGCCGAAAATTTCTGTAAAAACAGAGATAAAGTCTATAACCGAACGGTGGCTTACCGCCACACCTTTAGGCAAGCCCGTACTTCCGCTCGTAAAATTCACATACAGCGGGTCTCCGTCCATGGCATTCCGGCGGCGCCTTGCGAGCACATCTTCAGCAATGCAAGGCGGAAACACATCATCCAACAAAAACACCGGCACATCAGCTCCGGCTTCTGCAAGGCGCTTCCTGTTCACCGCATCGGTGACAATCAGCGCAGGGCGCAATACGGAGAGCACGGACGAAGCCCGCACCGGCGGCTGGCGTACATCGATAAATGAATAGAAGCCTCCCGCATAGACGGCACCGAACATGGCACATACTGCTTCAACGCTTTTTTCCAAATAGAAAGCGACAGACTGCCTCGCAGCTATTTTCCCGCAGAAAAACGTTCCCGCACGTTTCGCCCTGTCGCAAACTTCGCCGAACGGAAGGGACATATTATCATCCGCAAAGGCAGGCCGTTCATTATCCTTGCACGCCCGCTCTTCCAGCCAGTCAAGCACATTTATACACATAATTTCTCCCTAATACTGCGCATACATAAATCCCGTGTGTCCTTGGACAAAATGAAAAGACACCATGATGATAATCATACACAGATAGCAGAAGCCCCACCGGACGGCGACATTCCTCTTGCCATAAAAAGCATACACATCAACATTCCGCTCCTTCATCACCTCTATTGCAAAGGCAATGAGGAGCGCCATTCCCGCAATGCACCTTGTTCCCTTGATATACGAGAGTCCGTTAAAGAGAACCGCCGTAGCCTCATGAAATTCTGCGGCGTGGAATTTCGTCACCGTGTTTGCAAGGAAACGGAAGCACTTCCCTATATCCGTAATTCTGTCAAAATACCAGCCGACATTCACAATCACAAAAGTCCTGATAATTCTGAACAAATAAAATGCAGCTGATGTGGTGCGCATACGAAGGCAGGAACATACCCGTGTAACCAACGGCTCACAGAGATCTCCAACGGCAATAACGATGCCATTGTACAAGCCCCAGACGATGAAATGCATTTCCACCCCGTGCCAGATGCCCACCAGAAAAAAGACAACTATGTTGGCAATGCAGGCTGGCAGGGTACGCCCCAGATGCGAGTTCAACCTGCCGCAGCGCCTGCCGAACGACTGCATCGCCTTCGTCAGTGCCAAAGGATAGAACACATAGTCCCGCATCCAGAGTCCGAGACTTATGTGCCAGCGCCGCCAGAAATCCGCAAGACTCGTGGAAAAATAAGGCTGGCGAAAGTTCGGCTGCATTTTTATACCGAAAAGCCTTGCGATGCCAAGTACCATATCTATGCCGCCAGAAAAATCCGCATACTGGTACAGCGAGTAATGCAGAATGCCAAACACGATGATGCAGCCCGGCAGATTGTCATACCGGGAATCAAATATGCGGGAAATATAGGGGGAAAGCATGTCCGCTATAGCATACTTTTTAAGCGCGCCGATGAGTATCTGTAACAGGCCGTCCCTGACATTTTCAAAATCAAAGGAATGGGGTTCTGACAGTTCCTTTCCCAGAGAATCATAGCGGTTTATTGGCCCCTGTATGAGGTAGGGAAAGAATGTGGTAAAGAGCAGGTAGCGGAGGAAATTCTTTTCTGCACCATACTTTCCGTTATATACATCAATAACATAGCCTGCCATCTGGAAAGTATAGAATGATATTCCCAGCAGCGAGAAGTATTTTGCCGGCAGGAACGGATGCGGCAGGTATTTCATGCAGGCGAGGAGGCCGAAATGCACCGCAAGGATTGCAAACAGGACAATTCTTTTTCTTGTGCGGATTCTTTTCTTAAATGCCGTAAAAAGCGCTGCCTCCGTCATGGATTTTTTTGCAGAGCGCACGAGCTGTGTGTAATGCGAAAACATACGTGCACCTGCAAAACTAACGGCAGAGCTACAGATAATAAGGGCAAGGCTTCCCATCCCTGAACACGAATAAAACACCATGCTCGCAACAAGTAATGCCAGCCAGCGGGATTGGGCAGGAAGAACATAATATGCGGACAGCGTACATATAATCAGGAGGACACAATAGGGAGATGCAATATTCACGGAATTACTCCATCAGTTTTTTTCAGTTACAACAGACAGCGTATTAAATTCCTTAGTAAGCGTTGCACATTCTATTCCGTCAAGACGGACGCAAATTTTTAACACTCCTTTCATGCCGACGGGATATGTAATCTCCCGTTCTGCAGTTTCAACAGCAATACAGTACCACTCTCCGCCATCTGGCTTGCAGGAAACATCATAAAGAATGCGCTTTTGCTTTATCTTACCAGACACAGGCTTTATTCTGCAGGCGCTGCCATCTTTTATATCACGCATGACATACCCATATATACGCTCCGGCTGGGTCTTTATCTTTTCTGCATAGGAAGCATGAAAAATGCTTTCATCCGCATCAGCTGCAATGAAACCTGCAAAGCATTTGCTAAACTTTTCGGCTCCATACTTATTAATATGGTCATCGTTATAAAAGTCTGTATCATCAAGACAAAGGTATTCAGAACGGGCAAGGTTAAAGTCATAATAGGAACATCCATACTGAGAAAGGAATGTCGTCACAAAGTCAATATATTCATCATAATTCCCCATATCTACAAGCTTGCAATCCGTTATAGGAACCGAAAAAAAGCTCACCTCAATATCATGCGCCCTACAATAGGACACTATATCCGCCACGGACTGCTTCCAGTCAGCCGTAATCTTTTCCGGTTTGAATTTGGAGACTCCTTTACTCACTATCACATCCGCAACACCGCAGTGGGGAATATATCCCTTTATCATGTGATCCCCATCTTCATTTACCACTTTATCATAATCACTATATTTCTCCCGCAGCTTCAATTCTATATTCGCCTTTATTTTTGCCGGATGAAAACTGATATCCTTATATGCACCGAACGGTGAAAAAGAATTGAACCAATATTCAGGGGCAGTCGCATGCATAAGATACCTGCATTTTATCACGGGATTTTGCAGATAATCAGAAACAATATAGATGCTCTTAAAGTTATTCCGTTCCGCATGTTCTTTCTTGATGCTCTGCCAATAATCAAGGTCTACGAACACTTTTCGCAAGCGGTTCCGCCCGCAAGTTTCCCGTAGCAAGGCATAGGAGGCATCCAGTTCCTGGCTTGCCGTTCCCGCCACAAAGCTATTGCATTGTAGCCTTTCGTCTATAATGGCAGGATTTATGGCACGGTAAATATGAGAAGCACCTAAAAACAACGTATCGATACGGGCACGGTGCAGCTGACGGGCCATAATGCGGGCATTCATGTTGCTGTCGTCACGGACAAGATAGCCCAGCCCTGTCAGGATGAGGGTGAATCCGCATATAAACAGAAAAATGTGGAAGCACATGGAGAAATTACATTTCATAATAACCATGATGCCATAAATGCAGGGAAATAATACATCTTCATTGTCCATTATTTACTCACGTAAAAATCTAACCGTCATAGAAATGAGCTTTGACTGAAACAACTTTACGTGATACAATGCGCTCAAAATTTTGTTTAAAATAGGTAATCGTATACAATAATCCTTCTTCCAACCCAATCTCCGGCTTCCACCCAAACAGCTCCCCCGCAAGCGTTATATCAGGCTTCCGCTGCTTCGGGTCATCCCCGGGAAGCGGCTTATATACAAGCTTCGATTTGCTCCCCGTAATCGCAAGCACCTTCTCCGCAAGCTCCAGCATGGTGAACTCCCCGGGATTCCCCATATTCACCGGACCCGTAACTTCATCCCCCCGCTGTCCATCAGCAGCAGGAGCCCACGCACAAGGTCGTCCACATACTGGAAGCTCCTTGTCTGCGTGCCGTCCCCATATATCGTGATGTCTTCCCCGCGCAGCGCCTGCATGATGAAGTTCGAGACCACCCGCCCGTCCTCCGGGTTCATATTCGGCCCGTAGGTGTTGAAGATGCGCACTATCTTTATCCGCGTGCCGTGCTCCCGGTGGTAGTCAAAAAAGAGCGTCTCCGCACCCCGCTTGCCCTCGTCGTAGCAGCTGCGGATGCCGTGCGGATTCACGTTGCCCCAGTATGTCTCAGGCTGCGGGTGCACCTGCGCGTCCCCGTAGACCTCGCTCGTAGATGCCTGCAGCACCTTCGCGTGCCATTTGTCTGCAAGCTCTAGTGCATGTATCGCACCATAGATGCTCGTCTTATAGGTTGCAAGCGGGTCCCGCTGGTAGTGCGGAGGAGAGGCCGGGCAGGCAAGGTTATAAATTTCATCTACATAGAATGAATAAGGGAGCATGACATCATGAGTGACCACTTCAAAATCAGGATTCGCTTTCAAGGGCTCGATGTTCCGCATCCTGCCCGTAAAGAAGTTGTCCATACAGATAACACGTTCGCCCCGTCCGAGCAGCGTCCTGCACAGGTGCGAGCCGACAAAGCCCGCACCGCCGGTGACCAAAACTGTTTTTTTCATCATTTTTATACCTTATGAGTGTTATTTCCGCAGTCCTTCCTTTAAAATTCCTGCACTTTGAGAATTGTTTATTGTTTTTTTAATACAGGTGCTACCAACAGCATTACAAAAGCTTCAGCAGCTGCACAAGTTCTTTCCCAGACGGGAAAGTTTCCCTCACATCAAACTGCCTGAAATTATTTTTCACGGAATAAAAATTCAATAGCTTGTTATTATTTTCAGCTTCCAAAAAAACAGCTATGCCGCCAGCAGCATACTGTATTTCCTTTATGACGGTCCAAGCCAGCTCCAGAAGTTCAGCGCCTTCGATACGCCTATTCATACCATCAGAATAGTTCTTTCCCAGCTGCGCGATGAGAAAAGCAGGAATCGTATAGCTTCCAGTCTCTGCGTCATAATCAGCAATCCTTGCCAGTTTTTTTCTTACGGTATTGCTTATCGTTTCTATTCTGACGGTTATTGCTTTTATGGCAATCGTAAAATAACCGAGCAAGGCCCCATCACTCGGAGAAAAAACGAAATATGTTACAGACTGATTCCGCTTCGCAAAATCAACAGCGCTGTATTTTAGGAAATGCTCGACATCCTCATTGATAGGACAGGTATACTTTTCCAAGATTTCATTCAGTTCATTCCTGCTTTCAGCATCATCAAGATATGAACGAATATTTACATAGAAAAATTTATTTTTTAGCATTCTTCCGCAGCTCCGCCAATTTTTTTAGCTCATCCTTAGATTTTAATTGGACTGCAGAAAAACCACGATATGAAAAAGGTACAGACGATTCTTCAAGTGCGCTAAGGAACTTTTCTGCCTGCGCATTGCTTGAGATTATGAAATTCTTTGAAATGCTCGAAGTCGCCATAATGCACCTCCCCATAGTTTACTGTATAACTATATTATATATGCTTACAGAAAAATGTCAACTCGCCATTCGCAGGCAGACAGGCATATCACACCAGCCCGCGCCCGATGCAGTGCAGCTCTATCCCCAGAGCTTTCATCTGCCTCGGGTCGTACTGGTTCCTCCCGTCATAGATGACGGGTGATTTCAGCATACTCTTGATTCTGGCAAAGTCAGGCGAGCGGAACTGCTTCCACTCCGTCACCAGGATGAGCGCGTCCGCACCATCCAGCGCGCTCCACATATCAGGCTCGTAGGTAACCGCGCCTTCCGGGATATGGGCATGGAATTCTTCCCTTGAAAGAACGTCTCTGTATTCATCGATTATCTCTCCATTGAATATCGGAGTAATCTTATTCTTTCCGTCAAGGGCAAGCAAAAGCACCTTGAGGGGAACAGAAGAATCCGTATCCTTATATTTTTGAGCATACATCAACGCGGACAGGACAACATTCGTGTCAATGACGACGAAGCACTTCATTTTGAAGCCCGTTTGCTCCTGCGGTAATCTGCAATAATCCCGTTAATCTGCTCAAGAGTCATGCCAGAAGTTCCATTTTTAACGGAATCGCTCCGAATCTGCATGATATTTTCCCTTGCGGCCTCGTAATCGTAAGTTTTTTTGGCACCCACAGAAAACGGGATGCCTCCGACTTTAATATGGACAACTGAACCTGCCATACTGCACCTCCTGATTTTTTTCGACACCCATTATACTACAAATGAATGACAAAATCAACAGCCCGCATACGGCCCGGAATCATCACGCAAAGCCCCGTACCACGAACACCTCCGCCCCCGCAGCTTCCGCAGCCCGTATGCCCGCATCGGAATCCTCGAATACAATGGTGACTTCGGGAGCCGCATTGAATTTCTTCATGGCAAGCAGGAAACCCTCGGGATCTGGCTTTTTCGCCGCGACATCCTCCGCCGCAAGCACGAGGTCAAACGAAGCGGTCAGAAAAAATAACATACGGAATTTTATTGCTGCTAATTTTCTCCGCTTTTCCCCCAGAGAGCATAAACTTTATTTTCATGAATAGCCGACGCCCCAGAAAAACGAGCGTGCTCACGACCCCTATTAAAATAGAAAACAACATGCTCCCTGTACCGGGATCAATATATAAAAACATAGATGGCATTTACCTTTCCTTTAAAAAGTTTATTATTTAATAATTTGAATAATACCTTTTTTGAGCCACGAAGAAATATCAAACACCAAAATATATGAAGTAATTATTAATGAAATAAAAAACGTAATATACAGAAAACTTTTTAAGCATCGTGGAAATTTAGATAGTGTATAATATTATACACTATCCAGAGCACAGCCATACACCCATTATTTTCGCTGTGTAACTACCAAATAATCGGAATGGCGATTCTTTCTTTTCTGGGTATTTTGCGTAGACAACATCGACAGAATCATTTAGAGCATTAATAAGTGCATAACAATCAGCAGGATCTGTTTGTCCGTCATCATCAAGCGTAACTATGATATCCCCAGTAACATAACGATACCCTGCCATAATAGCATTATGTTGTCCAAAATTCTTTGAAAGATTTATAATTTTCAGATTCTTTTTCCTAGAAGAAAAATCTTTTAATACATCATATACCCCATCAGGTGAGCCGTCATTAACACAGATAATTTCATATGGATTATTTTTTTCAGCAACAGTTTTTTCAATACCGGCAATAACATCTGAAATTGTCTTTTCAGAACCATAACACGGAATCACAAAAGAAATCTTACCATCCATAAGCAAACCTCTTATTCTAAATTTTTAACAGATTCACTATTTATTCTTTCCTGCATCGGAAAAAGTTTACCCCCTCTGAAAATGTCTCTGATATTTATGACAGTATAGGTCTTATTTTATCAGGTGACTCTCTAATTTTCATTTATTTGATCAAGAGGCCGAACAAGTCTATTGTCATAACCATTCGGATACACAAGCCACAAGTTTGTTTTAAACAGTTTCGCGCAAAGACGAAAAGAATTAACTACAAATCTTCCATTATTTGTAATGATATACCCATCACCGTCCGCTACAGGCATAATATTTCCCGAAGTTATTTGTTCATTAAAACGCATTCCAAATGAATCAGCATCTATGATATACTTTTGATAAAAAATATGTTCAAAATCATCTATATCAATCGATTTATCATCATTCTGTTCCATATAGCTTAACATAAATACAGAAATTGACCGCTCTACGGCAACAGGTCCCAATATAAACCATCCTAAAGTAAAACTTGAAAACAAACAAAACATAGTGACAAAATCTTTGCTCGTCATACCAATTTCAGGGAAAAGTTTTGAAGCAAGTATCATTTATAAAACAGCAAGCATTGCCGAAATGCAAAGAAAAAATACCCCCTTATAAAAAAATACATTATAATGACCAAGAAGGGGCGTATGAAAAAGAAAAATAAAGAAAATCGTAGAAATAAAAATAATTATCACATACACGACAATTGTTAGAAAAATCTTCTTTACTTGTATTCATATAGTTTACCTCTTTATTTTATAAAATTTTTTTAGTATTTGCTATTTGTTTCTCTGACTACAAACTTACTTTGATAAGTTTCTTTCATAAAGAAAGCTCTGTCCGCCAGCCGCGCCAGCGCCATATCTTTCTTTGAATCAGAAAAGAACTCCGCAATACGCGCCTCCTCCCCAAACTCCGCACGGAACCGGCGCACCTTCTCATCCCCCTCGCAGTTCG
>CAKZZK010000234.1 GCA_937885235.1 uncultured Treponema sp. | reverse complement strand
GGGCGCGAAAGTAGGTGGCTGCCGGCTTCTTTTTTGTTTAAAAATTGATTTCCCATTTATGCAACCTTTTAGAAAGAAATTTGTTATATTCAATATATGAATACAGAATTGATATTGAAAAAGGCGGCTGATGACAATAAAAACCTTTTAGCAAATCCCCATGGCATACTCAATACCGCTCGAGAATTCGAGCAGCTGCTCATGCTGTATGAAAGCGGCATAAAGCAGCTTACAACAAAATTTGAAATACTTGCCGATGAATTTGAAAGCAAACACAAACGAAATCCCATCAGTACGATTACAAGCCGTATCAAGGATCCCGTAAGCATTGCAGAGAAGCTACAGCGGAAAGGTTTGAAAGTGACCTTGGATAATATGGTGACAAATCTGTATGATATAGCAGGTATTCGGGTGACCTGCCCCTTCATCAGTGACGTCTATTATGTCATGCAGATGCTTTTGCAGCAGGATGATGTCGATCTCATACAGTTAAAGGATTATATTAAGCATCCCAAAAAGAATGGCTATCGCAGCCTGCACGTTATTGTGAAAGTTGCCGTTTATTTCAGCGACCAGCGTCGCGATATTCCCGTTGAAATTCAAATCCGCACCATAGCAATGGACTTCTGGGCAAGCCTGGAGCATCAGCTTCATTATAAAAAAGACTATGACATGCCTGCAAACGTGAGCGAAGAACTGCGTTCCTGTGCGGATGTCATAGCCTCAACGGATGCCCGGATGCAAGAGCTTGCCAAGAACATACCGGGCTTTATCGATTTTAGCGCTGCCGATGCAGATGCGTTTGATGCCTCGCTATACAGCGCTCACAATTTGCAGATTCGTTCCTGACATTCCCGATATAGCGCGGACGTTTTTTCAACGATATCTGCAGGAATGCTTTCGATGTGCGGGTCTCCGGCAAGATTGTTTTCCTTGAGCCAGTCCCTCACGAATTGCTTGTCGTAGCTTGCGGGGGAAGTTCCCGGCTTGTAGGTTTCAAGATTCCAGAAGCGGCTGGAATCCGGCGTGAGAACCTCGTCTGCAAGAATCAGTTCATCGTGTTCATCCAGACCAAATTCAAACTTTGTATCCGCAATGATAATGCCGTTCTGGTAAGCATGCCCGTAGCATTTTTTGTAGATGTCAAGCGCCGCCTTTTCTATTTTGCTCCCAAGCTCTTCGCCGAGATCGTTTTTCATTGAGGACAGCGTGACGTTTATGTCATGCCCCTCCTTTGCCTTTGTAGAGGGGGTGACGATGGGTTCAGAAAGTTTTTCCGCCTGCTGATATTCTTTGACAAATTTGTGTCCGAGGAAGGGCTCCCCTTTTTTATATGCCTCGTACATGCTGCCGAACATATAGCCGCGCACGATTACTTCGTAAGGAAGCATCCTGAGTTTTTTTACAAGGATAGTGCGACCCTCGAATTCCGGCTGTTGAAATTCCTCAGGCATATCTGCCAGATTTGCAGAAATCAGATGGTTCTTTATGATGTCTTTGGTATAATCGAACCAGAAATTTGAAAGCGCGTTGAGCACCTTGCCCTTGCCCGTGATGAGCGTGGGCAGGATTACATCAAATGCCGAAATCCTGTCGGTGGTTACAATCACCATCCTGCCGTCTTCCAAGTCATATACTTCGCGGACTTTCCCGCTAATTATCTTTTTCATAAAGCGAGTGTAGCATATTTGCGGGGGAGAGACAAGCTATCACTTCCCGCTACCAAACAGCCCTTTGATGAGGTTGTACGCGACGGAGCCTTCTTTGGGAATGTCAGGCAGCTTGTTCCGAGAAAACCAGCCAGCCTCTGCAATTTCTTCCTCCTGAATTTTGATTTCTCCGCACTTGTATTCAGCGGTAAAAGCGAGCATAAGCTGGTCGGGAAATGGCCATGACTGGCTTCCCACATAGCGGATGTTTTGTATGTCTATATTTGTCTCTTCCTTTACCTCGCGGGCAACGCACTGCTCTATCGTCTCTCCCTGCTCCACGAATCCTGCTACGCAGCTGAAAAAATGCTGGTTGCGGTTTTTGTTTTTTACAAGCAGCACCTCGTCGCCGCGGGAAACAAGCACGATGATGGCGGGCTCAATGCGGGGAAAATCGAGCCGCCCGCAGTTGGGGCAGACCTTTGCCACCTGCTCCTTGTGGACTTCCAGCTTTGTGCCGCAGCTCGGGCAGAAAATATAGGTCTGCCGCAGACGCAAAAAGCTGTGCGCCCGGGCAGCAAGCCCCCCCAGCGCAGAAGGCAGCCCCCGCTCTTGCTCCTCGCGCGTCTTGCTCTCCCAGAAAAATTGCCTGAGCGGCATAGTGCTGCACCCTGCCGGAATGGGGGCGTTCTGCTCCAGCATGAGCGCGCTGTAGTTTAGCTCCGGCTCTGCATACCAGTCAGAGGCTATCTGGCAGGAAAGACAGCGGCGGAGCACCTGCTCTCCGGGTAAATCTTCTATTGAAAGCGGCGAGTGAAGGTCTTGCTTTGCCAGCAGGATGTCATTTTCTATGAAAACGAAGTGCTTCTCGCAGAAAAAATTGTTGGAGTTTGTGATTATCGGCATAGATTCAGTATAAACCCGTTTTTCTGATTCCGCAACTTGCAATAATTTTGCTATTGTGTTATTTTGTGGTATGAAGGTTGCCATCTTTTTAGGTTCTAAATCAGACAGCGAAACTATGAAAAAAGCTGCCGATGTGCTCAAAGAATTCGGTGTTGACTATCAGGCGCATATCATTTCCGCGCATCGTGCGGGAGATTTGCTTGTAAAGACCATCAGGGCGGTGGAAGAATCCGGCTGCGAGGTGATTATCGCGGGGGCGGGCTTGAGCGCCGCACTGCCGGGAGTGATTGCAAGCCGCACCGTGCTCCCCGTCGTGGGCGTGCCCCTCGAATGCGTGTCGCCGGGCAGGTCAAACGGGCTTGCAGGCATGGATGCGCTCCTTTCCATAGTCCAGATGCCTCCGCAGATTCCCGTGGCAACCGTGGGCATAGGCAATGCGAAGAATGCTGCCTATCTTGCCCTGCAAATCCTTGGCATCAAGTATCCCGACATCAAACAGAAGCTGAGCGAGTTCAGGCAGAAAATGCTTGCCGACGCCGAAGCAAACGGCGCCGCGGGCGTGGAGCTGTAATAGTATGGAAGAAGACAAGCTGCATGAAGAGTGCGGTGTCTTTGGCATATTCCTGAAGACTGCCCGCACAAAGAAAGCTGACCTTGACGGCGAAGAAGGATATATCGCCTATTCCACCGAAGAATTTAATGCCGCAACGCAGGCGTATTACGCGCTCTGTTCCCTGCAGCACCGCGGGCAGGACAGCGCAGGCATTGCCGTCAGCGATGGCGGCGGGCTGACCGTGCACAAGGATATGGGCACTGCGGCGGAAGTCTTTACCGCAGAGCATCTTTCCGCCTTGCAGGGACATATTGCCTGCGCCCATGTGCGCTATGCCACGGCAGGAAGCACTTCGATAGAAAATGCCCAGCCCATGGTGCAGAATTCCCGTCTTGGCGGCATCGCCGTAGCCCACAACGGGCAGCTTGTCAATTATGAGCAGCTTCGCGAAATGCTGGAAGAAAACGGCAGCACCTTTGCCTCCTCAAGCGATACGGAAGTTATCGTAAAGCTCATTGCAAAATCATATAAAAAGGGGCTTGAACGAGCCCTCACTGATACCATCCAGATGATAAAGGGCTCCTTTGCTCTTGTCGTGATGACTGAAAAATGTCTCATCGGTGCGCGAGACCCCAACGGCATCCGTCCGCTCTGTCTGGGCAAGGTGGAGGATGGCTGGATCCTTGCAAGCGAAAGCTGTGCCATAGACGCGGTGAACGGCACCTTTGTGCGAGACATTCAGCCGGGCGAGATTGTCATCATCAACGAGGACGGCGTGCTGTCCTTTGAATTCGGCGAGCGGACCTCAAAGCGGACGTGCATCTTTGAGTACGTCTACTTTGCCCGCCCCGACAGCGTGATAGACGGCATCCCCGTTACGGAGGCGCGGCTCAAGATGGGTGCGTGCCTTGCGCGGGAATGCGCGGTGCCCGCTGATGTGGTGGTTGGCGTGCCCGACAGCGGACTTGGCGCGGCACAGGGCTATGCGCTGCAGGCACGAATCCCCTATGCTATGGGCATAATCAAAAACAAGTATATCGGCAGGACCTTCATTGCCCCCACGCAGAAAGAGCGTGAGAACCTCGTGTTCGTCAAGCTCAATGCGGTGCGTTCGGTGGTGGAAGGCAAGCGCGTCGTCGTCATAGATGATTCCATCGTCCGCGGTACGACGAGCCGCCGCTTGGTGCAGATACTGCGGCGGGCGGGCGCTAAGGAAGTGCATTTCCGCATTTCTTCACCGCCGGTCAAGTTTCCGTGCTACTTCGGCATCAACACGCCGACGCGCGGAGAGCTTATTTCCAATCAGCATACTGAAAAGGAAATCTGCGAGGAAATAGGGGCTGACAGCCTTGCCTTTATCAGCGCGGAGGGAATGATGGAAGCGTGCCGCGACTGCAATCCCCAGGGCTACGGTTTTTGCAAGGGCTGCTTTACGGGAGAATATCCAATGTCTGTGCCGGGCGAGCTGCACGGCAGGAGGTGTAATGATGGTTGTTGATGTGTATAGCCAGTACTTTGCGGCAGACTGTGTGTATAACGGAGTGCCCCGCCATGCGGCAATCGTTTTCCTGCAGTCGGATTCAGAGGCGGGGAACATCACCTATTCGGCAAACGTGAGCTTTTTTCCCCACAATGATGAAAATGATTTTTCCGTAAGCTATGACGCTGTGCGGACTGAGGTGCTTTTTCAGGGCAAGGGGCGCCGTTCCAAGAAGAAGGAGGCCGCCTACATGGCAGAGCTGCACGCGCGTGTCGATGCCCTTGCTGCCCAGCTAGGCGGCAAGGTATTCTGGGACAAGCCGCTCCGTGAGGCTCGGCTCGCATAGTGGCTGCGCACGCTCAGCGGTAGTACAGTTCGCTTTCAAAGGAAGTACCCTGTTCCGTCTGCCCCTTGACGGTGATTTTCTTTCCCGCATCGTCAAAGCTGCCGAAAACTTGCAGGGTATCGCCGAGCATCGCTTCCTTTGAAAAGTTAATCTTAAAATCACAGAAGTCTTTGTCTCGGTATGCTTCAGGCAGGGCATCGATGACGAAAGCTCCGTAACGGGAGTTGTTCGTGTGGCCGTTGCCGTCTATATCCGAATAGCGGATTTTCCGCTCATCGAGGAGCACTGCGTCCTGCGGCACAGTTATTTTTGCGGGCTTAAAGCAGTCGTGTTCCTTCTGGATGGCGGGAGGCGTGCGCAGGGTAAAGTGCTTTGTGGGGATGATTTTTCTGGCAACGGGGTCAACGAGCAGCCAGGTGCTCAGCCCGCTGATGAGGGAACGTCCGTCCTCTCCGGTGAATTCATACGCGCGGCAGAGCTGGAGCGCTTCCGGTTTTTCCTCCCAGGTGCAGAGCTCAATTTGCTCGTTTTCCCTGGGCAGGCTGTGGAAGCGGAATGCGCTGCGCGACACGAGGATAAAAAAGCCGTGTTCAACAAGGAATTCGCGGGACAGACCCCGCTGCCGGTAATCCTCCACCGCGGTGTCTGAAGCCAGCTTTAAGACTTCGCTCAGGCTTAATCGCCCGTTTTTGCTGCACTGGGAAAAAAATATGCGGCTTTCCTGATGAAAGGTGTTTTTGTCTTCGTCATGCCATAGTTTGAATGTATTCATACGGATATTATAGAAGATAAAAGCAGTTCTGTGTAGTGTCTTTGACTCTGGCAAAACGGTTTACGTGCTGAGACAAACTGTTTGAAGTGCTAAAACAGAATGTTTTAGGCGCTGAGACAAAACGTTTTAAGTGCTAAAACAAAACGTTTTAAGCGCTAAGACAAACTGTTTCTGTTAATGAGTT
>CAKZZK010000233.1 GCA_937885235.1 uncultured Treponema sp. | reverse complement strand
ATGCCTGCCTGCTCAGCCCAATAGGCTGCTGCATCCTCGCGGTCGCCGCTGAGCAGGAACTCGTCTGCCCGGAATGCGGTACGCATTTTTATGGTCCGGGTGCAGAAGAACTTGCCTTTAACAGCTCCGGCGCGTGTAAAGAATGTGACGGCACCGGCGTGGTGCGCACGGTTGACGAAAGCACCCTCGTGCCTGATGAAAGCCTGACGATTGACCAAGGAGCGGTCGCCCCCTGGAACAGCTTGATGTGGTCCCTCATGACCGATGTATGCCGCGCCATGGGGGTGCGTACCGATGTGCCTTTCAAAGAGCTGAGCGCAAAAGAGCGTGACATCGTCTTCCACGGCCCTGCGGAAAAAAAGCATATCTTCTATAAGTCAAAATCAACGAATGTTGCAGGAGAGATGGATTTTACCTACTTTAATGCCACTTACACCGTAGAAAACGCCCTTTCCAAGGTAAAGGACGAAAAAGGCATGAAGCGTGTAGAAAAATTTCTGCATGAAAGCGCCTGTCCCTGCTGCAGTGGCACCCGCCTTTCCGATGCTGCCCGCGCACCCCTGCTCCGCGGCATATCATTAGACAAAGCCTGTGAAATGACTCTTGCCGAGCTTTCGGACTGGGTTGCCGGCATTCCCGCAACCCTTCCCGAAGAGATGCGCCCTATGGCAGAACGGATCTGTGAGTCATTCAGTGACACTGCGGAAAGGCTTATGGAGCTGGGGCTTTCGTATATCTCCCTTGACCGCGCCTCTTCCACACTTTCCACAGGGGAACGGCAGCGCATGCAGCTTGCCCGTGCCGTCCGCAACCGTACCACCGGCGTGCTCTATGTGCTCGACGAACCCTCGATAGGACTGCACCCTTCAAACTTAGAGGGGCTTATCGGTGTTATGGACGACCTTGTGGCTGACGGAAATTCTGTCGTGCTTGTAGACCACGACACGCAGGTACTCAGCCATGCGGACTGGCTTGTAGAACTGGGACCAGAAGCTGGAGCCGGCGGCGGACAGATAATAGCACAGGGAACGGTGCCAGACGTAGCGGCAACCCCCGCGTCCAGAATTGCCCCATTCTTAAAACCTTCTTCCCCCGCCATTAAGGAAGCGCCTGCTACAGAAGATTGCTTTTCGCTCGGCGAAATTACAATGAAGGCTGGTTCCATTCACACCGTGCAGCCGCTGGAAGTGCGTTTTCCCAAAGGACGGCTTTCCGTGGTGACGGGTGTTTCAGGTTCCGGCAAAACGACCATGATTCTTGAAAGCTTGATGCCCGCGCTTTCCGCATCCATCGCGGGCAAGAAGCTTCCCGCCCATGTCCGTTCCGTATATGCCGAGGGTATACGGCAGGTAAAGCTGATTGATGCAACACCGATAGGCATCAACGTCCGCTCCACAGTGGCAACGTATGCAAACATCCATGACGAGCTGCGGAAGGTTTACGCACGGGCGCCGCTTGCAAAAGAGAAAGGCTATAAAGCAGGTGATTTTTCTTACAACACAGGACGCCTTCGCTGCCCCATCTGTGACGGCACGGGGAGCATCAGTCTGGACGTACAGTTTCTTCCCGATGTAGACATTCCCTGCCCGGACTGTCGAGGTTCGCGGTATGGAAAGGAGGCATTTAAAATCCTTCGCTCCAAAAAAGGCGGGAACGGCAGCTCCCTTCCTGCGTTGATGGATATGAGCATAGATGAAGCCATTGCCGAGTGCGCCGACCTTGCGCTCGTAAAGTCGCGTCTGCAGATGCTGCACGACATAGGGCTAGGCTACCTGACCCTTGGGGAGGAAACTCCCGGTCTTTCGGGCGGAGAAGCCCAGCGTCTCAAACTTGCAAGCGAGATGGAACGGACTCAGGAAGACAGCGTTTTCATCTTCGATGAGCCGACAATCGGACTGCATCCGCTTGACGTGCAGACACTGCTCTCAGTCTTTGAGCACCTTATCGGCAACGGTGCCACTGTCATTGTCATCGAGCACGACCTTGATGTCATCCGTCATGCGGATTATATAGTGGATATGGGACCAGGCGGCGGCAAGCAGGGCGGGAGGATTGTCGCCTGCGGCAGTCCCGCCCAAGTGCGTGCAAACAAGGAAAGCGTGACGGGTCGCTATGTGTATTTGTAAATTTAAGCGCGATGCAGGTCAGCAACACATCCTACGACTCGCCGAATTCCAATCTGGAATACAACACGCCGTACACATTGGAAAAAACGATGACTGACACCTGCATGGCTTTTCCTGCCCAGCGGCTCATCGTCTGTAGGATTGCGCGCCCCATATCGGCGAGCACGGCATCCGCAAGCCCCTCAGCTTTGAGGATGCGGACGGCTTCATCGCAGCTAACGCAGGCAGTAATTTTGTCACGCAAGGCGGGAAAAGCTTCGGGGGTACAGTGGCGGCTTACGATGTCGGCAATCGTTGCCATGCGCCCGTCACCGTATTTTGAGTGCGTGTTGCGCACCCCCGCCGCGACTTTCACCAGCTTTCCTATATGCCCCGCAAAAAGCAGGCTGCGGAAGCCCATTTTTGCAGCCATCTCCACTGCCTCCGCTATAAAATTAGAGCAGAGCACCACCGTATCAGGCGAAACACCATAATGCTTCTGCAAAAAATCACGTCCGTAATTTCCGGGCGCCATCACAAGGCTGTCCATCCCTTGCGCCCGCCGGATGTTGAGCTCCACGCGGATTGTCTCCCGCAGTGCATCTTCGCTCATCGGCTCCACAATACCGCTCGTTCCCAGCACTGAGATACCGCCCACAATGCCGAGTCTCGGATTAAAGGTACGCGCGGCAAGCTCCCGTCCGGCGGGAATGCTGATAACGACATGAGCGCCCCTGCCCTCGCCGAGGACATTCCGCACCGCCTGCCGTATCATCTGGCGGGGAACACTGTTTATCGCCGCACTGCCGACAGCTTGGTCAAGCCCCGGCAGGGTTACGCGCCCCACCCCCTCGCCGCCATCTATTGAAATTTCTCCGTCGCTGCGGAGGCTCACCGTAGCATACACGAGCACGCCATTTGTCACATCGGGGTCATCGCCGCTGTCCTTGAGAACGGCACAGGTGGCGCAATTCCCGCTGAGAGAGCTTTCCGCAATCTCCAGAAAGATGGTGATTTTCTTTGGGGTGTGCAACATGACAAAGGGAACAGCTTTGCCCGTCACAAGCAGCTGTGCCGCCGCACATGCTGCAGCCGCCGCGCAGCTTCCCGTCGTAAAGCCCATTCGCAGCGTCTTTTTCATTTCCTTGCCCCGTTCATATACATAAGCGCATTTACTATAGCCGCCGCTACGTTGCTTCCTCCCTTTCTGCCCCGGTTTACGATCTAGGGTACATCCGTCTCCATAATCAACTCCTTCGCCGCTTCCACATTCACAAAGCCCACCGGCACGCCGATGACAAAATCCGGCATGAATCCGCTGAATTCAGGCGTATTCTGCATATTGTCTGTAGAAACAGCCCCGTCTGTTTTGTACAACTCCATCATCTCATGTAATCGGATCAATGCCGTAGGCGCATTTCCCACCGCAAAGATCATTCTTTTACCGCTCTCCCGCGCGAGCCTTGCCGCCCGCTCCATGCTCACCGCCGCCCGCGTCCAGTCCATCGCGCTCAAGAACCGCACGACAACCCTTGCCACCGAGTATGCCCGGCAGGGCAAAAACTGGAAAACGGAACTCGCCCAGTTCGAGAAGGAACAGCAGTTCCTATCCAAGCTCAAAATTGCCCCAGAGCGACAATAAGCGCCTTGCCGCCGCCGTCCCATCGGCGGCAATCCACCCAGCAACCGAAAGGAGAATCCCGCCCATGAACCCCAGCTACGGAAAGCTCGTCAACGGCGCGATCATCCACGCGCCAACATCGCTCAACACGCCATCCGGCGTGATCATGAACCCCAAGCGGCTCTCGTACCTGCAGGCCGGATGGAAGTTTCTTGACCTCCAGCCGCCCGTCGATCCGCCGCCGGAAGGGAAGGAGTACCGCATCAGCGGCTACACCGAGACGGCCACCGACATCCGCCCGATCTTCAAGCTCGTGCCCGTCGTTTCGTCGCCGCGCACGTTCAGCAAGCTGCGCCTCATCAACGCGCTCATGACCCGCAACCTCTGGCCCGCCGTCCGCGACTGGCTCGACGCCTCCGG
>CAKZZK010000232.1 GCA_937885235.1 uncultured Treponema sp. | reverse complement strand
TCGGCTTGGGAACTTTGTTTTTCGTGACTTCGGTGAGACGGGTTCCCTTGCCCCCTGCCATGATTACCGCCTGCACTTAAGCACTTCCTCCACGGTCTTTCCGACGCTCTCGTCAGAACTGTAGCGAGCCTTCCAGCCCGCCGCGTGGATCTTGCCGAGGTCGTACTGAAACTTCGGCACGTCGCCCTTCCAGCCGACGCTCCCGCCGGTATACTCATAGGTGACATTTTTAAGCCCCATCTTCCCGCAGATGATGTCCGCAATTTTCGTGACGGTTGTCGCGCCCTCAACGCCGAGGTTGTAAAGCGTAACGCCCCTGTTCCCCGTATCCATAAAGCGGACGATTGCTTCCACCAGATCCGTCACATAGATATACGGCTTGCACTGGGTCCCGTCGCCGAGTATCCGCAGGCGCGTCTGGTCTTTCTTGAGCCGTCCGATGAAGTCAAAGACAACGCCGTGCGTGAGCCGCGGCCCGATGACGTTCGGAAAGCGGAACACCAGCGCCTCAAAATCATTCATATAGCTGAACGCGCTTATAAGCGCCTCGCTGCCGAGCTTCGCCGCGCCGTAATACGACACGGGCCGCAGGCCGGCGGTCGTCTCGCTGAGGGGCTCGTCACGCTTGTCGCCGTAGACTGCCGATGTAGAGGCAAAGAACAGCCTCTTCACCCCGTGCACCCTCATGCACTCGAGGATATTGAACGTGGTCGTATAGGTATTCTTATATTCAACGGAAGGATTTTTCGCGCTTGCCTGTATGTCGGAGTTCGCCGCAAGGTGGAACACGTAGTCGAATTTCTCCGCCTCAAAGATTTTTGAAAGGGCGGCAAAATCGCAGAGGTCCTGCTCGTACATCTTGAACTGCGGATTTCCCGCAAGGTGCGCGATGTTCTTCTTCGTGCCGATGAAATAGTTGTCAGCACAGACAACGTCGTGCCCTTCCTCAATCAGCAGGTCTATGAGGTTGCTCCCGATAAACCCCGCCCCGCCGGCTACCAGTGCTTTCATCTACAAACTCCTTTTATACCCAGTCCTTATTGCCGACATACACGACCTTCGTGCCGCTGTTCTCAAGGTCAAACGGTAACGTTACTAAATCGCTCAATGCAGCCTTGAGCCGCAGCTGCTTTTCCTTCGGGCAATAGAAGAGCAGGAAGCCGCCGCCGCCAGCGCCGAGCAGCTTTCCCCCAAGCGCGCCGTTCTGCATCGCTATGTCGTAATACCTATCTATAAAATCGTTTGATATTGCCACCGTCAGGCTCCGCTTGAGCTGCCAGTTCTCGTTCAGGATTGCGCCGAAGTCGTCAAGCCTTCCCGCGGAAAGCGCATCGCGCATATCATAGACGAGGGAAGTCATCTTTACGAGCGTGTTGAATTTGTCTGATTCGCTGACGACGTTCTTGTCCTGCTCCCTGAGGATTTCTCCCGCATTATGGGTCAGTCCCGTATAAAACAGCAGAAGGTTCTCGTTCAGCTCCTTCTGCACTGCCCGGCTTACGACAACGGGGTCAACTTCAACGGAATCATCCGGCAGGAAGCGTATCACCTTGAGCCCTCCCACGGCGGTGCCGTACTGGTCCTGCTTGCCTATGGGCTCCCCTAGCTCCTCTATTTCAAGGCGGCATGCCTCAGCCGCTATGCGCTCCTGTGAGCAGTACTTGCCTTCGTAGGCATAGAGCGCGTGGACGAGCCCCACCGTGTACGCGCTTGACGTGGAAAGCCCCGTTCCTGAGGGAACATCCGCCGTGCTGACAATCTCGCATCCCTCTATGCCGTGGTCGAGCAGGAGCTGCCGCGCTATCGGATGCCGGAGTTTGTGGACATCGCTGACCGTTTCTGTCCTGCTGTATTTGATGACGGTCTCGCCTCTGCTGAACGACGGATGTATGGTGACATACATATATTTATTGATGGAAGAAGAAAGGACCGCACCCTCGTGCCGGTGGTAAAAGTTCGGCAGGTCGCTTCCGCCGCCTACAAAGCTTATCCTGAATGGTGTACGTGTGATTATCATATATTTTATTTCTTATTTCCCTGCCAAATCAAATACAGAAAAGCATTCATCAATGACTTCTGTACCTTTGACATTCTCACCAAGAATATGCAATACCTCGCTGCTTTCTCCAGAAGGTTCATCCCGCACAGCAACGCCGTCCGCATCGAATGCCATCCCGTTCCGCCAGCAC
>CAKZZK010000231.1 GCA_937885235.1 uncultured Treponema sp. | reverse complement strand
CCGTTCCAGATGCGCTCATAGCTGTCAACGATTTTACCGCAGTGGGCGCTATCCGCAGCATTCAGGAGCACTCCTTGCGCATTCCCGACGACATAAGCATTGTCGCCTTTGATGACACCTACCTCGCCAGCATCATGGAGCCCAAGCTGACCTCCGTGAGCTATAATTACCGGCTTTTCGGCGAAACGCTGATGAAGAACGCCGTCGCCCTCATCCAGGGCAGGGATGTGCCGCAGGAGAGCTTCATCGAGCCCAAGCTCGTGATACGCGGCTCCTGCCGTATGGGGTAAAGGCAAAGAATTAGCGCGGAAGTCGCAACAACACTGGGCCCAAAACAGGATTGAAAAGAATATTTACGGAGGATAAATTTATGGCACGAGAGGAAAACATTCGCATTTTTGAAGATACAGTCAAGCTTTGCAACTCATCTGCCCGGCTCAAGGAGAGCATCAAGAAAAGTCAGGCAGAGCAGGTTTTAACGCTGGAAAAGGATGCCGTGGAGGACGGCAGCAAAGCTGCACGGTTTGAGGAAGAGGCAAAAATCATTGTTTCAAAAAAGCGCAGTTTTGAGGCAGCCAAGGCTTACTGCAACGGCTTGCAGAAAGTATGCGTTCTGAATTTTGCTTCTTCTACAAATCCAGGTGGAGGCGTTAGCACCGGAGCAGGAGCGCAGGAAGAATGCCTTTGCAGGATTTCTACGCTGTACTTCTGCCTTGATACTGACGTTCTGTGGAAAAAATTCTATAAGCCGCACAGAGAACTTCATTCACCGATTCACAACGATGATATTCTGTATACTCCGAACATCACGGTCTTTAAAACAGACACAGCAGTTCCGAAGCTGACTTCAGAAAATGAATGGTATACTGTTGATGTGATCACCTGCGCGGCACCAAATCTGCGCGAACGACCCAGCAACCGCTATAACAGCGGCGACGGACAGGAACGGCTGGCACTTTCCGATTCCGAACTGGAGGCAGTCCACAAAAAGCGCGACCGCCGTATCTTTGACGTAGCAGTGAAAAACGGTGTAGATGTTCTAATTTTAGGAGCATTTGGGTGCGGTGCGTTCCGCAACAAGCCAGAAATCGTCGCAAAAGTTATGCTTGGACTTGCGCACGAATATTCAAAGGCCTTTAAGGTAATCGAGTTTGCCGTTTATTGTCCGCCTTATGATGATTCCAACTACAAGGCATTTTTAGCTGCTGGCGATATGCTATGATGGGAACTATCATGAAGAAAACACTTCCCACCCACATTGAAGTCCGCGGGGCACGGGCACATAACCTGAAGAACATTGATGTAGACATTCCCCTTCACGCCATCACGGGCATAGCAGGGGTTTCTGGCTCAGGAAAATCCTCCCTCGCGCTGGGAGTGCTTTATGCAGAGGGTTCCCGCCGCTATCTGGAATCGCTTTCCACGTACACGCGGCGGCGCATGACTGAGGCAAGCAGGGCGCAGGTGGACGAAGTGCGCTACGTACCGGCTTCCCTTGCCCTGCACCAGCGTCCGGGAGTCCCCGGCATACGCAGTACTTTCGGCACGTCAACGGAGCTGCTCAACAGCCTGCGCCTGATGTACTCGCGCCTTGCAAGCCACCGCTGCCCGAACGGGCACTATGTACCGCCGTCCCTCGCGGTCGCCGCTGAGCAGGAACTCG
>CAKZZK010000230.1 GCA_937885235.1 uncultured Treponema sp. | reverse complement strand
AAGCCGGTGAATTCTTTGGGGTAAAGAGTGCGCTTGCCCGCCGTCCGCGCATAGAGACTGCTTCTGCCAAGACTGATGTACAGGCAGTCCAGCTTTCCGTGCAGGAATTTGAGAAGAGTTTTCTGAACCGCCCTGATAGGGTGATGCTCATGCTGATGAATTTCGTAAAGTCTCTGGCGGATACGCGCGCCAGAATGGAAAAGCTGCTTCACTTTGAGCAGAGCGAGCAAGTTCCTCCAGTCGGTATGGAGCAGATTGCCCGCACATTCTATAAAGACGGAGGCTTCCATGCCTGTGTCAGCGAATGTGAACGCGCTCTTGCCGCCTATCCCGATGCGGAAAACAGGGAAAATCTCTCCAAGCTGCTTGAAAAGGCAAAGTCCCGCCTGAGCGAGGAGCCAAGCATGGATATTGAGCCGGATCCCAACGAGGTGGAAGACGAAGCTGAGGAGCAGTCTGCACGCGAGGCAAGTACGCTGAAGCAGTTCTCTTCACCTGTATTCCAGCGTTTCTCCAAGGATTATGCCGATGGCGAGGTTATCATCTCGGAATTTGAGGATGTCTCTGCCTTCTACATCATCCAGAGCGGAAATGTCGTCGTAGACAAGTGCATGAACTCTCTGTTCAAGCGCTATGACATACTCCATGCCGGAGACCTCCTCGGTGCCACGGAGCTGATAAACGACAGTCCCCGCACTGCGACCGCTGTGGCGAGGGGTGCAGTTACCTGTCTGCGCTTTGGCAAGGAGAATTTCAACAAGCTTATCGTGGAAAAGCCGGAAATAGCAAGTCAGCAGCTCAAGCTGATGTGCAAGCGCTTTTTTGACTGGCGGCGGCAGATAAAGCTCCTGTGCATTACGGACACCGCCGTGCGCATTGCCGACCTTTTCCTGATTTACGACACCATCCCCCAGATGCGGAAGCCCCTCGTGGAAGACGATGAGGAAAAGAGGACTTTCTATCTGACTATTCCTGAAATTTCACGCTGGATAGCGGTGCCCCTTGAAAAGACCCGTGACGAGCTGAACAAGTATGTCTCCAAAAACAAGGTGTCTATCTACGACAATTATATGATTGTCCGCAATATCATGGATATGAAGCGCACTGTCGATTCCTACTATGCCAACAAGGAAGAAGAAGACGCTGCGAAAGCGGCAAAGGGTAATAAGCCGGTGAAGAAATAAGGACTGGTATTACAGACAAATATGTCATCTTGCAACTTGTGCATTGCCTACAAATGAGTTCTCTGATATACTGGGAATTATGGTTGATTCACAGGTTAAAAGATTTGGTATACTGACGAGCGGTGGGGACGCACCGGGATTGAATGCTGCCATCCGCGCTGTGTGCCGCACGGCAAAGGTGCAGTACGGCATGGAAGCAATCGGCATACGCAACGGCTACCGCGGACTGGTAAACGGGGACATGTTTTCCCTCGGCTCTCAGGACTTGGTCGGCTTACTGACGGTGGGGGGAACCATTCTGGGCACTTCCCGCGACAAGCCCTTCAAAAACCCGCAGATAAATCCAGAAACGGGACTGCTTCCCGTGGAATCAATCAAGGAAAACTACAAAAAGTGGAATCTTGATGCGGTCGTCTGCATAGGCGGCAACGGTACGAACACCACCGCCAGCCTGCTCGCCAACGAGGGGCTGAACATCATTGGATTACCCAAGACCATTGACAACGACATCGTAAAGACTGATATGACGTTTGGCTTCCATACCGCGCTCGATGTGGCTACGGATGCCATTGACCGCATCCACACCACCGCGCACAGCCACAGCCGCATCATGGTCATCGAAGTGATGGGGCACAAGGCTGGCTGGCTTGGTCTGTACGCAGGGCTTGCGGGCGGCGGAGACGTCATTCTCATCCCCGAAATTCCCTACGATATAAACGCAGTAGCCCAGAAAGTCATGGAAAGGCGCGATGCGGGCAAGAACTTTTCCATCATCATAGTGGCAGAAGGGGCAAAGAGCAAGGAAGAAGCGCTCTTGCAAAAGAAAGAGTTCAAGAAAGCGCGTGCTGCCATGCCTTATTCCATTGCCTACCGCGTGGCGCACGAGCTGGAAGCTGCCACAAAGCTTGAATCCCGCGTGACAGTGCTGGGCTACCTGCAACGCGGCGGTACTCCCTCTCCTTACGACAGGATACTCGCCACCCAGTATGGCACGGCTGCTGCACATTTCCTTGCGGAAGGCAATTTCGGCAAGCTTGTTGCCTTGCAGAACGGGCAGATAGTGGGTGTGCCACTGGAAGAGATTGCCGGCAAGGTGAAGAATATTCCGCTTGATTCCCCCATCATTCAGGCAGCCCGGGAACTGGGCACAGGATTGGGGGATTAAGGCAATGGCTTTTAACTGTCATTTCTGCGATCACTGCGATGGCTACGGCTGTGTGGGAGAGATGCCGGGCATGGGCGGACCGAACGCAAGCAGGAACTTTATCCTGAACTGCGAGGCGTGGGCAAAAATCCCCGCAGGCCCCTACCTTCTGCCTTCCCCTGAGCTGCGGCTTGCCCCGATTACGGGGGCGGTGGAAAACGTAGGCTATGAGGACGAGCGCCAGCTTTACTTTGACCTCATCCATCACTGCGCAGGGCAGGGCATTAAGCTGAGCATAGGCGACGGCACTCCCGACTGCAAGCTTCAATACGGCATTGCCGCCGTAAAGGACGCACAGCGCACTGACGCTGCCATTCGTGCGGCGGTATTCATCAAGCCCTACGCAAACGAAAAGATTTTTTCACGCTTGGAATGGGCTGACGGCGTGGCGGAGATTGCGGGCATAGATATAGATGCCTACAACATCATCACCATGCGCAATCTGGTAAAATTGGAAAAGAAGTCACCTGAGCAGCTTATGGAGCTGAAGCGCCACTGCAACGCCAAGGGACTGCCTTTCGCCATCAAGGGCATCTTTACGGATGCGGACAGGGAGGCTGTCAAGCAGGTAAAGCCGGACATCGTCTACATCTCAAACCACGGAGGACGCGTGGAGACACGCGAGGGCAGCACGGCGCAGTTCTTGGCTGAGCATGCGGCGGAATTGCGCTCTTTTTGCGGGCAGCTGTGGATAGATGGCGGCATCCGCACGGCAGAAGATATTGCGAAAGCCGCCTCCTACGGGGTGCATACCGTCCTGCAGGGGCGTCCGATCATCACCGCCGTCTGCAAAGAACACCGTTCTCGATAAAAAATACTGCAAGTTTTTTATTCCATGTTATACTGGTAGTATGGCAGATAAAAACTATATCCTTGCCCTCGATCAGGGCACCACATCCTCACGGGCTATCGTCTTTGACAGCGAAGCCCGCAAAGTTTCTTCCGCACAGCAGGAATTCACCCAGTACTTTCCCCAACCGGGATGGGTGGAGCATGACGCGGTGGAGCTTTTCCTCAGTTCGCTCACCGTCATGCAGGAAGCCCTGCGGCGGGCAAAGCTCAAAGAGACGGAGCTTGCTGCCATAGGCATTACAAACCAACGCGAGACAGTTGTTCTTTGGGAGAAGAAGACGGGAAAACCCATCCATCATGCCATCGTCTGGCAGTGCCGCCGCACTGCAGACATTGCCGAAGCGCTTATAAAAGAGGGCAGGGGCGAGTTCATTCAGGAAAAGACGGGGCTCATCCCCGATGCTTATTTTTCTGCAACAAAAATCCAATGGCTTCTCGACAAGGTGCCCGGCGCGCGCCAGAAAGCTGAAAACGGCGAACTGCTTGCCGGTACCATAGACACATGGCTTGTATGGAAGCTCACCGGCGGCAGGGTACACGTCACAGACTATACGAATGCGAGCCGCACCATGCTCTTCAATATCCATACGCTCTGCTGGGATGAAGAGCTGCTTGCCTTGCTGCGTATTCCCCGCTGCCTTTTGCCGGAAGTGAAGGACTCCTCCTGCGTCTACGGCGTGACGGACAGAAACGTCTGCGGCTTTGAAATTCCCATCGCTTCCTGCATAGGAGACCAGCAGGCGGCGCTCTTCGGGCAGGGCTGCTTCCAGAAGGGGGATGTAAAGACCACGTATGGCACAGGCTGCTTTATGCTCATGAACACGGGCAGCCAGCCTATACGCTCAAAGAACAATCTGCTCACCACCATTGCCATAGGTCTGGACGGCTCCGTGCAGTACGCGCTGGAAGGAAGCGTCTTTATGGGAGGAGCGACAATCAAATGGCTGCGCGACCAGCTGGGACTTATCCGCACGGCGCATGAGTGCGACACGCTTGCCGAAAGCGTGGCAGATTCAAACGGCGTCATCCTTGTGCCCGCTTTTACGGGACTGGGAACGCCGTACTGGGACTCTTACGCCCGCGGCCTGCTCATAGGCCTTACGCGCGGGGTGAGCAAGGCACATATCTGCCGTGCCACTCTGGAAGCCATAGCCTATCAGGTAAAGGATATGCTCATCTGTATGCGTGAAGACGCGGGTTTTTCCATCAAGGAAGTAAAGGTCGACGGCGGCGCCTGCGTGAGTGACATCATGATGCAGTTCCAGTCGGACATACTCAGCAAGCCCATATTCCGCCCCAAAAACGTGGAGACGACAGCCCTCGGTGCCGCGTTCTGTGCGGGACTGGCGACGGGGCTCTGGAAGGATAAAGACGAAATACTGAATATCTGGACGGTAGAACGCATCTTCACTCCAGGCATGGACAAGGAAAAACGGGAACGGCTCTACGCGCAGTGGAAGCGGGCTGTAGAGCGGAGCAAGAGCTGGATACAGGAAACGACATGAAATACGATGTGGCGATAATCGGTGCGGGCATAGTCGGTGTATGTATTGCGCGGGAACTGGCAAAGACGAGTGCCTCAGTCTGCCTGCTTGACAAGGAAAATGACGTCAGCTGCGGTTCAAGCAAGGCAAACAGCGGCATCATCCATGCGGGCTATGACCCGCTGCCAGGAACACGTATGGCGGTGTACAATGTGAGGGGTGCGGCGCTCTATCCCGCTTTAGCGGAACAGCTGCATTTCTGCTACAAGCGGATTGGTTCCCTCGTCCTTGCCTTTGACGGGGGCGGTATGAAGACTGTGCACAGCCTTTACGAGCGGGGCTTGCAGAACGGTGTGAAGGGGCTCCGCGTCCTCTCTCAGAACGAGGTGCGGGAGCTTGAACCGCACTGCAGCGAGGCTGTCATCGGCGCTCTTTTTGCCGAAAGCGCGGGTATCATCTCCCCCTATCAGGCAACGTGGGCTATTGCGGAAAATGCCGTCAGCAACGGGGTGGAATTTCTTGCCGACACAATGGTGCACGCAATCTCTCGGGAAGCTGACGGCAGCTTTTTGCTTGATACGAGCAGAGGAGGCATTGTAGCGAAATTCGTCGTAAACGCGGCGGGTCTTGCCGCAGACAGCATAAGCAGAATGGCGGGGGCACGGGATTTCCGCATCATGCAGCGGCGGGGGGAATACTGCCTGCTTGATTCCGCAAGCAAGGATCTGGTCTCCCACGTGCTCTTCCAGACGCCGAACGTCTTTGGAAAAGGCGTCCTCGTCACGCAGACTGTTGACGGCAACATACTCATCGGTCCCAGTGCGGACGATGTTGGTGCTGATATGGAAAACTATACCGGCACCACCGCAGCCTCCCAGAGCCAGATTCTTAAAACGGCATCTCTTTCTGTGGACAATATCCCCACACGGAACATCATCAATTCCTTTGCGGGGCTTCGTGCAATCGCCTGTGAGAAAGACAAAGACGGTATTATGAAGCCTGTCGCGGATTTCATTGTGGAGGAAGACCGCTTTGTGCCGCGATTTGTCAATGTGGCGGGTATCTGTTCTCCGGGTCTCAGTTCCGCACCCGCCATTGCAGAGGATGTCGTCCAGATTTTGCGGAATGCCGGACTGGAGTTTTCGCAGAATACTTCTTTTCAGGGGGAACGGAGGGGGATCCCTTCGTTCAAAGATGCCTCAAACGAAGAAAAAGCGAGGCTCATTGCGGGCGATTCACGCTATGGGCAGATTATCTGCCGCTGCGAGATGATAACGGAAGGGGAAATCTGCGCGGCAATCCATTCAGCGGTCGGCGCTGTTGACCTTGACGGCGTAAAACGGCGCACCCGTGCGGGCATGGGGCGCTGTCAGGCAGGTTTCTGCTCGCCGCGGGTAACAGAAATACTGAGCAGGGAACTGCACATTCCCATGATAAATGTCACCAAGCGGGGCGGCAGCTCCTTTGTGCTCTGCGAAAAGACCCGCCCGTCCATCCCAGATTATGCGGAACAGTTGCAGGAGCTTTCAAAATGAATGAGAGAGACAATATAATAGAAGAAAACGTATACGATGCCGTCGTAATCGGCGGCGG
Source organism: uncultured Treponema sp. (assembly GCA_937885235.1). Taxonomy (GTDB): domain Bacteria; phylum Spirochaetota; class Spirochaetia; order Treponematales; family Treponemataceae; genus Treponema_D. Next base: position 1,431 of record CAKZZK010000230.1, on the reverse strand, counting down.
TCCCGCAGGGCTTGCGGCTGCTATTGCGGCAAAGCAAAACGGATTGCGCAAAGTCCTTGTCCTTGAGCGGGACAAGCGGGCTGGCGGCATCCTCTTGCAGTGCATACATAATGGCTTTGGACTCCACTATTTTGGGGAGGAACTGACTGGTCCCGAATATGCGCTCAGGTTTGTGTCTCAGGCAGAAAGCCTCGGGGTGCTCATCAAGACAAATACGATGGTGCTTGAAATCAAGCGCGGCGACCCGCGGCAGGGTACATTGCATGAGGTGGTGGCAATCAGCGCGGCGGAAGGACTTTGCCGTTTGCAGGCCCGCAGCATTGTACTTGCAATGGGCTGCAGGGAGAGGACGCGGGGTGCGCTTGTTATTCCCGGCACCCGTCCGGCGGGCATTTTCACAGCGGGCAGTGCGCAGCGCTTTGTCAATATTGACGGCTACCTGCCCGGCAGGAAGGTCGTCATTCTGGGCAGCGGGGACATCGGGCTCATCATGGCACGGCGGCTTACGCTGGAAGGGGCTGAGGTTAAGCTTGTCTGTGAAATCATGGGCTATTCCGCAGGGCTTGCGCGGAATATGACGCAGTGTCTTGAAAATTTCAATATTCCCCTCCGTCTTTCCACGACCATCATACAGATACACGGAAGCGAGCGCGTTAGCGGCGTTACCATTGCGCAGGTTGACGGGCAGCGAAAGCCCATAGCGGGAACTGAGGAATTTATCCCCTGCGACACCGTGCTGCTGAGCGTGGGGCTTATTCCCGAAAACGAGGTGAGCATAGCGGCAGGGGTGGCTATAGACGGCATTACCAAGGGACCCTCTGTTACCCAGCGCATGGAAACGTCTGTTCCCGGCATCTTTGCCTGTGGCAACAGCGTGCATGTGCATGACCTTGTGGATTATGTGACGGTGGAAAGCCTGCTCGCGGGAAAATGTGCGGCGCAGTATGTGCATGCTGCCGCGCTGCCTGAGAAAGCGCTGTCCCCAGTGCCCGTCATGCCGGGGAATCGGGTGCGCTATGTTGTCCCTCAGCAGCTGGACCTGTCTTCCGTTTCCGTTTCTTCCGCAGAAGAAAGCGTCATGCTCATGTTCCGTTCTACAGATGTCTACCGCGCTGTCCACGTGGTGGTCTATGCGGGGGCGCGGGCTATTGCCCATCAGAACAAACGCATTGTGCGTCCGGGGGAGATGCAGACCATCACGCTCAAAGCAAAGGAGCTTGCCTGCCTTAAAGAGGGCGGACAAGCTCTCACCGTTTCAATAGAATTGCCGGAGGATTTAATAGATTAATATGCAGCACCTTACCTGTATTATCTGCCCGATGGGCTGCCAGCTCGAAATAAGCCCCTCCCTGACCGTGACGGGCAATGCCTGTCCGCGAGGAGAAAGCTACGCAAAAAAGGAAGTGACCGCTCCCACCCGCACGCTCACCT
>CAKZZK010000229.1 GCA_937885235.1 uncultured Treponema sp. | reverse complement strand
AATTTGCGATAGGTGATTGCACGAGGATTCATCCATGAACCAAAAACGGCTCCAATTGCAGCCCACATTTGTTCTTCTGGGTCTTGTGGGAAATCTTCGCCCTTTTCTTTTTTGTAAAGAACTTTGTACTTCTTTACGATTTCTTGCAACTCTTCAGTTGTAAGCTCGGTGTCTTCGGTGATTCCACGATGTGATTTTACTTCTTCAATGATAGTTTCAAATTTTGCATGCTCAACACCCATTGCAACATCGCCAAACATCTGAATAAAGCGACGATAAGCGTCCCACGCAAATCTTGGGTTTTCAGTTTTTTCTGCCAAACCAAGAACAGACTCATCGTTAAGGCCAAGATTCAAAATTGTATCCATCATTCCAGGCATTGAAATTGCAGCACCAGAACGTACAGAAACTAAAAGTGGGTCATTGGCATCGCCAAGTTTTTTGCCCATAGACTTTTCTAGTTTTGTAAGATACTTCTTAACTTCTGCTTCCAAGCCAGCTGGATACTGTCTATCCAATTTGTAGTATGCTTGGCATACATCAGTTGAAATTGTAAACCCTGACGGAACAGGAAGGCTCAATGGAGCTTTTGCCATTTGAGCAAGGTTTGCACCTTTTCCGCCAAGTTCGGCGCGCATGCTTTCATCGCCTTCTGCATCGCCATCACCAAAGAAATAAACATATTTGGTCTTAGCCATTAATGTCCTCCATAATATATGTAAAACCAGTATACCCGTAATTTATTTTGCCGTCAACTGTTAGATTTAATGAAAGCTCAAATTTCAAGGTAAATAAATGACTTGAAACAAGTCCCATAAATTTTTATACTGTGTATGAGTGAACTATCAACAACTTTGAATAATTCTCACAAGGAGATTTTATGGGATTGAAAAAGGCAAACACCAAGAGCATTCGTTGGGAAATGACGGTGAAAATCGGAGTGTCGCTGATCATACTGCTGACTATATGCGCGGCAGGCATCATCACATTCGTATCTTCCACCTTTGCTTCAATTTCTAACAGCTACCTCGCTTCCGTAGCAGACGAAAACGCACTCAAGGTAAGCAGCCTCATCGCAAAAGAATTCAACACCTGTGCCTCCCTGCAGAGCGCCATGGAAAAGTTCGAATCTCTCCCTGCCGAAAACCGCCGCCCCTATTTTGACGCTGTATTGAAAAAGACGCTTGAAGACAATCCTTCCTTCGTGGACGCCTATACCGTGTGGGAGCCAAATGCGCTCGACGGCATGGACGCGCAGTATGTAAATACCCCCAACCATGACCAGACAGGGCGCTTTATTCCCTACTGGACGCAGGGCAAGTCCGGCATCAACTGCACGCCGCTCACAGATTATGAAGACGGCTTCTGGTACATAGAGCCACTGCACAGCAAAAAAGGCATACTCATCCAGCCAAACCTCTATGAAATAGACGGCGAAGAGATGTGGGTCTGCGGCGTTGCCTTTCCCATCCGCGACAGCAGGGGAAACGCAGTGGGCGTGGTTGGCGTAGATATGGCGCTTGATACGCTTTCTTCCGTCATCAACAAGGTTACTCTCTACAAGACAGGCTACCTTACCCTGCTTGCCCACAACGGGCAGGTTGTCGTTGACCGCGACAGCACGCAGGAGGGACAGATTTTCACGGCATACAGCGGCGGTAAAACGGCGAGCCTCTTCCAAAACAGCGCGAGCTCCCTGCAGCCGTTCAGCTACACCACAAAGGTGAACAAAAAGGAAACAGTGGTCTTCTTCTCTCCCATACAGGTGGAGAACGCAGACCAGATATGGTTTGTGGGAGCAAACGTGAGCACCGCAGAAGTATTCGCCCTTGCCGGCAGGGTTCGGGGAATTGTCATCATCGCGTTCATCATAACCACGCTCGTCATCCTTGCCGTCACCTACAATTCCATTTCCCATACCGCAAACGAAATCCAGAAAGGCACGTCTGCAATGAAAAACATCGCGCTTGGAGACGGAGACCTCACGGTGCGGATGAATATAGATAAAGAAAATGAGCTCGGCGACATGTACAAGTACTTCAACCAGACTATGGAAAAAATACAGCATTCCATAGCGGCGGTAAAGGGCGAGGCTGACCACATGAAGATACAGGGCCACGCCCTTGCGGACAATATGAACGACACTGCGGCGGCAGCGAACGAAATCACCGCAAACATAGACAGCGTGAACCACCAGATACAGCAGCAGGGGCAGAACGTGCAGGCTGCCGATGCGGCTGTGTCATCGATTGACGCGAACGTGAAGAAGCTCCTTGGCAGCATACGGGCGCAGAACAACAGCGTGTCGCAGTCATCAAGCGCCATCGAGGAAATGGTGGCAAACATCCGCTCCGTGACGGACGTGCTCAACAAAAACAGCGGGACCATTAAGACGCTTGAAGAAGCGGCAGAAGCGGGACGCACGAGTGTCAATAGCTCTGTGGAAGCAACTAAGAAAATTCAGGAGCAGTCCCAGACCTTGCTGGAAGCGAGCAGCGTCATCCAGAATATCGCGCGGCAGACAAACCTGCTCGCAATGAATGCCGCCATCGAGGCAGCCCATGCAGGAGAGACGGGCAAAGGCTTTTCCGTCGTTGCAGACGAAATCAGAAAGCTTGCAGAGGACTCCAACACGCAGGGAAAAAAGATTACGAGCAACCTGCAGGAAGTGCTTGAGACCATCAAGACTGTGGGAAGTTCCGCCGCTATGCTCCAACAGAAATTCAACCAGATTTACGAGCTGACGCAGGCGGTTTCCGAGCAGGAGCTTACAATTATGAATGCCATGACAGAGCAGTCCGAAGGCGGCACTCAGGTGCTCGGCGCCATAAAGCAGATAAGCGACATCTCCATGAGCGTAAACACCGACAGCGGAACCATGCAGCAAGCGAGCAACGAGGTGAACACGATAATGGAGAACCTCAGCAGGCTCACACAGGAAATAACCTCAAGTATGGAGGAGATGTCCCTCGGTATGGAGAACATCAACAAGTCCATCAACAACGTGAATGATATGACGCACAAAAATACAGACAGCATTTTGCGAATGGGAGGGGCGGTAAGCAAATTTAAGGTTTAAAGAAGCAAAGTCTGCTATACTGGCTGCTGGATGACTATGAACGTGAAACTGTTTATTTACACCATGATAGCGCTCGGCATTGCCATCATGATAACGAATATATACCGCTATATTCGTTTCATGAAGGGAATGAAAGACGTTCTTTCCACCGGACACGACAGGGACAAGGCATGGATGATAATCGGCCTGCTTCTGCTCGTGTTCTTCCTCATCGGCTATATCTTTATAGGCGGCTTCAGCAATCCCGACATAGTGATGGGCGGCGTGCTCTTCGGCGGCAGTATCTTTGTTGCCATCGTGCTCACGCTGATGTTCCACCTCATCGCTTCCGTCAAGGAAAACTGCCTTTCCATGACGGAAGTGCTCGTGGGCATGATAGAGGCGCGGGACCCGAACCTGAACGGGCACAGCCGCTTCGTGCAAAACCTGACCATGCTCTTTTATTCTTACCTGCCCAGCGAAATGCGCAAGAAGATAAACCCTGTGAGCCTTGAATATGCCGCGCTGCTCCACGACGTGGGCAAGCTCGGCATTCCAGAGAACATACTCAACAAGCCCGCGGGGCTCTCAGATGAAGAATGGCAGGTGATGCGGAACCACCCTCAGCTCGGCGTGGACTTTTTGCGCCCGCTCACTTCCTTTGAACATATCAGACCTTGGATAAAGTACCACCACGAGCGCATGGACGGCACGGGGTATTACCGGCTGCCGGGAAGCCAGATTCCCCTGCCCGCGAGGATTATCGCTATAGCCGATACCTATTCCGCCATCACCATGCGCCGCGCCTACAAGGAGCCAAAGACACACGAGATGGCTATGGAAATCATCCAGTCCGTTGCCGGTTCCCAGCTGGACGCCGAGCTTGTGGGCATCTTCGCGCGCATTCCCAAAGCAGAACTCGTTGCCTGCGTGCCTCCCAGCCTTGACTACATCATGCATTGAATGTGTTATGGGTAAAGTGGGAATTGTATTTGCCGGTGGCGGCGGCAAGGGAGCGTATCAGGTAGGGGTGTGGAAGTATCTGCACGAGCGTGGCATAGATAAGGACATCTCCGTTATGTCGGGTGCATCAGTCGGCGCTTTGAACGCCGTCCTTTTGGGGCTGCATGGAGCGGAAGTTGCCGCTGACGTGTGGCTGCATAAAATTCAACCCTATGTTCTTTCAGCCCATTCAGAATCAAAAGTAGCGAGGATTCTGAGCCCCCGCGGTGAGAAGTCTTCTTTACTGGATGTCTTTTCTTCACTGCTTGAAAACGGTATCTTTTCTTCCGAAGGTTTGCAATTCCTGCTTGAAAGCTATATGGACGAGCGGGCATTGAAGGAATGTGGTTGCCATATCTATGCGGCCTGTACCGCACTAAAGGACGGCATTCCGTCCTCAGAGAACATCCTCCTGAACGGGCTTTCCAAAAATGATATCGTAAAGACGCTCCTTGCCTCCAGCGCATTACCCGGCGTGTTTGGTACGGTGAACATGAACAGGCGCCAGTATTCCGATGGCGGCATTCTGGACAACGTGCCCATACTTCCTTTGTCCAAAGAGGGCTGCACAGAGGCCATCATCGTCTACTTAGGCAAAGAACAGCACTGCCACATCCGTCCCGCAAATATGAGCGTCAGAGAAATCCGTCCCTCCGAGTCGCTGGGCAATTTCATCACCGGTGTGCTTGATTTTTCCCCTCAGGGCGCGGCGCGCAGGATGACCCTCGGTTACAAGGACTCTGCGGAGCAGATTGCGAACGGCTTGCTCTGGTAGACGCAGGTGATTCTTTTGCCCGTATAGGTTCTGCCTAGTTTCCCCTGCAGTGCAATCACAAAGTCATCTATCCATACAAACAAAAACTGTGCTATACTGACATTGCGGAAGACGGTCGCAACGATGGAGCTGTCATGGAGGTAAAAATATGAATGCCGCCAATTTGTTCAAAAACATTGCTCAACGCCTTTATTCAGAGAACAATCTCTCTGATATGACGTGGGCGTTTATGATGTCATGCGAGAAGTTCAAGGATGTATTCTTGACCTTCTGTTTTGACGAAACCCCGCAGAATGTAAAAGAAATTTCACGTGAATATGCTGATGATGACTCTCGCCCCGACTTTCATTTCTATGACGGTGAGGGAATTGAATACCTTATCGAAATAAAGATTTATGACCACAACCAGCATTTTGAGCAATATGATAAACGCTTTCCAAACGCCAGAAAGTCTTTTCTCAGCAATTATCCCCTGACAGGGGCAGATTGCGCATTGTGTTCAAACGAGTGGAAAAAGAAAGAATGGCCGGGCTTCGTCCCGTATCTCAGCAATGAGCTACATAATTTTGAGCAGGATGACCGAATGCTTATAGAAAGTTATTTGGTTTATCTGAAAAATGTCATCGAATACGAAGAGGTAGAAACAATGAATCTAAAAGAGGTTTGTAGTTTGTCGGATTTTTACAAATGCATTAGCAGAGTTGTTAAAGAAAACGGATTTGAACTCTATCCGCGTTTGACATCCGCATTCGATAAAGATACAAGCTGAGGAAACTGAAAGCTTGCGACTGGTTTGACATAGCAGGTAATTATAATGCCGGTTTCTGGATAAAGCTAAAGCCCGCCATATTTGAAGAAAAGCTTTGTCACAAAGACAATATTGCTCCAGATGAGCAAAAAAGCGTATTGGATAGTTTTTTCAAGGAAGTATTAAAAGCTGTTGCTATTTTTGTACTATAAATAAATTCCCGGCACTAGCGAGGTAATTATGAAAGTCCTGCTCAAGGCGGGAGGCATCTGTCAGCGCATCCTCTTTTACGAGGGGCTTCCCGTCAAAAAGGAGTACATTCACGATGTCCGCGAATACGTCGTTGTATTCCTCCAGCGACTTTTCGGCAATGTCTTTCT
>CAKZZK010000228.1 GCA_937885235.1 uncultured Treponema sp. | reverse complement strand
AAAAAGTCCCTAAATTTTTAGGTGCTTAACTTGACAAAATCGCTTACGAATGACAAATTTTCCCTTCATCAAAATATATACGTTGCATAAGAACGAACTGAGTCGATGACAAATCCCAAGCCCGGCTGATACAGCGTGTCATCATCAAGCGACTGCATAAAGATTCCTTCCATTGGTTCTTCAATTCTTCGCTCTTTCACAAGTTCGCGGATATCTTTAAGCGGCAGATTCACGGAATATCGCCCTAGTTTACGGAACAAGGACTTGTTTACATCGAGCGAGCGCAGTTTTTCAAGTAGCTCAAAATTATCCTTGCCCGTCCGTGATGAGCAATAGTGCACATAAACCGTTCCCTGATAAGCATTGTCAATCAGATGATAGTTGTCAGAAAGCGTTCTGAACTGAAAATTGCCATGTGGCATATCTTTTTGCATCGTGCCCTCAAAATCACATTTATCAAAATTATTTAGAGATTTGAAGTATTTTGTGAAATATTCTCGATACAGTTCCGGTGTAAGTGGCAGATTATAGCTGTGTAATTCAAGAAGCTCTTTCGTGACGGTAGCTCCTTTCCGCAAAAGTCCAGAAGGAACATCGGTTGGTGGAGTGAATAAGTACACAGTGCCTTGCTTTAATTTTCCCTCGCGGTTGCATCGTCCTGCCGATTGTGCTACAGAATCCATACCTGCCATCGCTCGGAATACCACGGGAAAATCGATGTCCACTCCGCATTCCACGAGCTGTGTGCTTATCACGCGAATGGGTTTCCCAACACGAAGATTTTCTTTTATATTCGTGATGATGTCGCTCCGCTCCTCGGCACACATCAGTGCAGAGAGATGAACCGTTTCTTCTGGCATGAGAGCGTGCAGGTCGCGGCAGTCTCTTCTTGTTTGTACGATGCATAGCACCTGCTCGAATTCGCACAATTTTTCCGCCACCGCCTGCCAGTCAGGCATTTTCTCCCGTGCATAGTCGCTGTTGATTTCCGCACGTTTAAGCTGTTCTGCAAGCTCAGAAGGATTATCGATAATCGGCGTTATCTGTTTCTCTGGAATGCCGTTGAATGCTGCCCTGTCTGCCCCAATTTTTCCTTCAAATGCGGGCTGTGTTGCTGTACATAGGACAACAGTCACACCAAAACACCGTACCAAGCCGCGCAAAGCGGAAAGAATAGACTTCAAGTATTCTGGTGGGAGCATCTGGGCTTCGTCTAAAATGATGACGGAATCGACAAGATTGTGCAGTTTTCGGCACGAAGAACTGTGAGCATTGAACAGAGATTCAAATAGCTGCACATTCGTGGTAACAATGATAGGTGCATCCCAGTTTTCCGTGGCAAGTTTTTGTTTTGCAAGGATTCCGCTCTCATCATCTTTCTCAAAATCAAAATTGCAGTGATGTTCAATCACGTTCTCTTCACCGAAAAGCGTTCTTCCCGCTCTTTTTAGCGCCTCAATCTGTGAATCGTCATCTGTGCCATATTTATATACTTTTGCAGTCTGCTCAATGATACTCGTGTAGGGAATTGCCATAATGATGCGTTTCTTTTTGTGCGCAAGTGCGTGTTCAAGTGCGAATGCCATCGATGAAAGCGTCTTTCCACCTCCAGTCGGCACATTAAGAGAATAAAATCCTGGTGCGAGCTTTGCTTTTTCACGACACGCTTGCAGAATGGAAGCACGAATTTTGTTTATCCGTGATGCTGTAGCTTTTTTTGCTTTTTCCGCCATAAATTTATCAAACTGTTGTTTTAATTCCAAAAGCCCTGCATATTTTCCGCGAAGTTCCGCTTGCTCTGTCTGCATAAAGCGTTCTGTGTCTAGAAAGTCCGCATCCACAAGGCATGAATACAGCATTCGAATCCATAGATGGAAATGCTCCGCTAGCTCCTGTGTGTTTTCTTTGTGAATATCGTTTTTCCCAAATGGTATTGATTTTGGAAGCTGCGCTGAAAGTATTTCCTTTAATTCTGGCATAGATGGCAATTCAGCCGATACATTTCTGTTAAGAATTGACTTTAAGCTGTTTCCGCTTCCTTCATGCCAGTCAGGAAGCCCCGCGTGATGTCCGGCAATGATATACGGAAGGATTTTGCTACAAAGATTGTTCGGATTTTTCTTTGGATCCATCTTTGTATATGCAATCTGAGCACCTGCTTCGCTGTGATTTACAGATATTACTTTTTCCCCGCGGATATAGCTTTGCCATTCAGGATCCGCTTTTCCTACATCGTGCCATAGCCCCGAGATTTTTGCCCAATCTGCATTTCCCAATGCTTCAGCGAACTGAGCGGCAAGCTCCGCGACTTTGTATAAATGGTCTGAAAGCGTTTGTTCTATTCCATTTTCAGTTTTATGTGCAATTAATTTCATAGCTATCATTCTATCATATCCTAGTGTGTCATAGAATATCACTCTGAAAAAATTTATCACTCTGCGCAGTGCTATAACAGCCCTGAAGCTCGGAATGCTTCAGGGCTGTTGTCTTACGGACGCACGATGACGTCTGCAATGTGCGGGCGTTTTACGAGGTCTGCCTTCAAGCCTTCCTCGCGCGCCTTGTTCACATAGGCGGGATTTTGGAAGCTGTAGGTGAAATTGGTGTGCACGTCGTAGGTACCCTTCATCAGCGCGTAGGCATCCTCTGTCATCACCAGCTCCTCGTCCGTGGGGATAACGAAAATCTTGGTCTTGCTGTCATCGGCGGAGATGCAGGTTTCGGCATTGCCCGTAAAGCTCCACTCGTTCTTCTGCGCGTCAATCTTGATGCCGTAAGCTTCAAGACCAGAGAGCGCCTTGAAGCGGGTGATTGGTCCGCGCTCGCCCACGCCTGCGGTAAAGACGATGGCATCCACGCGCCCCAGTTCCGCCATAAAGGCTCCCACGTATTTCTTAATTCTCAGCGCTTCCATCTCAATGCACAGCTGGCAAAGCTTGTCGCCTTTGGCGGCTTCAATCTCAATGTCGCGCCTGTCGCTGAAACGGCCCGTAATGCCGAGGCAGCCTGACTGCTTGTTCAGCGCCTTGTCCATATCATCAGCGCTCATGCCGGTCTTGCGCATAATGTAGAAGGGCAGGGCGGGGTCAAGGTCGCCGCTCCGTGTGCCCATCACGAGCCCTTCGAGCGGAGTTATTCCCATAGTGGTGTCATAGCACTTGCCGTCTTTGACAGCGCACATGGAGGAACCGTTGCCAATGTGGCAGATGATGACGTTTGTTTCCTCCGGCTTTTTGTGCAGCAGCACGGAGGCACGCTTTGCCGTATAGAGGAAGCTTGTGCCGTGGAAACCGTAGCGGCGGGCGGCGTATTTGGTGTACCAGTCGCGCGGAATGGCGTACATAAACGTTTCCTCCGGCATGGTCTGGTGCCAGGCGGTGTCCATGATTGCCGCATGGGGAACGCCCGGCATAACTTTCTGCGCGGCCTCAATGCCCATGATGTTTGCGGGCATGTGGAGCGGTCCCAGATCGACTACTTCACGGAAGCCGTCAAGCACTTCGGGGGTGATGAGCACAGACTTAGTGAACTTTTCGCCGCCGTGCAGCACGCGGTGCCCCACCGCAGAAATTTCATCCATGGATTTGATGACGCCAGCCTCTGGATCGGTGATTGTCTTGAGGATAAGCTCTATTGCCTCTTTGTGTGTCGGGCAGGGGCTTTTGATTTCTGTCTTTTTCCCCTTTGCCTTGTGCGTAATGCCCGATCCGTCAATGCCGATTCTCTCTACAACACCGTTCGCCAGCACCTCTTTGTTGTCCCAGTCATACACTTGGTATTTAGCGGATGAAGAACCGCAGTTCAATGTTAAAATTACCATAGCCATGAAAAATGCCTCTGAAAAGATAGATTTAATGCTATATAATAGAAGATTTCTTAAAAATGTACAAGATGTGCCATAGACTTACTTGTAGTGTGTCAATAACACCTGCGTAACAAAAATCAGATTTCTTTGTTATAGTATATATGAAATCCTTCATCTCCCGTATTGCGGCCCTCATCGCGGTATTCTGCATCGTAGCCGCAGTTTCTTTTCCCGCCCGTGCTGAGGAGGGGACTTTGCTCTCGTACCACGGGGACGGGAGCTATATGTTTGTGGAGAAAACAGACCTGCGCCGCTATGACAACGGCAGCTATGTGGGGCTTACGAGCCGCGAGGTCGAGTCCTACATAGCCCCTGAACGGCGTGAAGGCGGAAACACCTATTATGACGGCAGCTTCTATGTCGTGCAGGAAACAAAACGGAACCGGCGCGAAGTGCGGCAGGGCATTCGGGAGACAATCGCTTCTCGCTTTTCCATAAGCCCGGAGGGTGTGCTCTCTATGCTGGAAGATAACGGCTACCCGAGCTTCCGCAGCTTTCCCTCGTATCCCAGCCAGCGCATATCCGTGGGAGACACGTGGCGGGCGGAGGGCATACGCATCGTTGACCCGCTGGATTCGGGCATACAGACGAAAATCCCCATGCTCGTGGAATACAGCTATGTGCGGGACGATGTATACCACGGGGAAGAAGTGTATATTGTAAGCGGTAAATGGGCAACCCGCTACAGCCCCGCTTCCGCTGACCCGACGGGAGATCCCCTGCTGAAGGCTGCACAGGGCAAGCATGATGCCACCATCATCATAAGCAAAGCGACGGGAAACGCCATCGTCGTGCGGGATACCGTGGATGAAAGCTTCCTCTATGCCGACGGGCGGACGGTACAGTTCAAGGGCACTATCTCGCTCTTTACAAAGTATCCCCCCGCGTATAACAAGAGCAAGGTCATCAACGCCCTGCAGCGTGTTGCCATCGTCACGGCAGACGAAGCTGCGGTGCTTGCTAAGGGAAAGGGGAGCATCAAGGACGCTGCAAAGGAGCGGGACATAGCGGTGGAAAACACAGAGCAGGGACTCAGGCTCACCATGCAGAACCTCCAGTTCAAGTCAGACAGTGCAGAACTCCTGCCGGGAGAAGTCAAGCGCCTTGACGACATTGCCGCCGTACTCAAGGAGGCGGGGGAGGCTCAGTTCCTTGTGGAGGGGCACACCGCGGACACGGGCAGCCCGGTAAGCGAGCAGGCTCTTTCAGAGCAGCGCGCCCGCACTATTGCCGAGGAGCTTGTCAAGCGCGGCATTCCCGCCGAGCATTTTATCTGCAAAGGCAACGGCAGCCGCAAGCCCATTGCAGACAACAGCACCCGCGAGGGCAGGGCAAAGAACAGGCGTGTGGAGATTACGATTTTGGGGGAAACAGAAAAATAGCGAGAGTCTTTTCTCTTTTGTTTTCTATCATTTCCTATTTTATTATTATATATGATTTTAACCAGTTTGAAGATGCCTATACAGGGCAAAATGGTAATAAAATGGTAATGAAAAGGGGTGCGTATTATGTATCATATCTACAAGAAGACGGTTAAATCCGGTGATAAAAATGTGCAGCGCTGGTACTATTGGTACAACGATGCCGAAACGGGAAAGCAGGTGAGCAAGGTCTGCAAGGGGTGCCGCACGAAACAACAGGCATCTTTGTATGTAGCCCAGCTTGAAAAACCAGTGGGAAAAGGTGATTTTAGAATTAAAAGCCTTGCAAAAGACTTGTTTATCCCCGGGTCTGAATACAGCAACCTTCAGAAGGATTTGGGGCGAGAAATAAAGCCTAACTCCCAGCTTATGTATGCCAGGCTGCTAAGAGATGTTGTCGCTGATTTTGGGGATTGCAGCCTGCGGGAGCTGAGCACAAAAAAAATAATTGATTGCCTGGCAAAGAAAGACAGGTCGGCATCATGGAAAAACCTTTATCTGCACGTAATACACGAGCTGTATAGTTATGCAAATTATTGCGGTGCAAACATTTACGAGCAGAAGCTCCCGTCTTTTAGGCGGCACACAAAGAAAAGTGACATTTTTACGCCTGAGGAGTTGTCTCTGTTGCTTCAGGCGGAAAACTTTAGCACGGAGGCCTTTTATTACTTCTTTTTGCTCACTTTGTCTGCCGGTCTGCGGTCAGGCGAGACAAGAGGCTTCCGTCCGTGCCAGATTATGCGCGAAACAAGATCTATCGTGATCGACGGCTTTCTGGATAACAAGTGCTGCCGCACAAATTACTGCAAAACCGGTAGCGATGAAAATTTGAAATGGCGAGTTATCCCCCTGCCTTTATTTGTGTTCGAGAAAATAACCGCCTATATCGAGCATTTAAAATGCCCCGATAACGATTTGCTTTTTAAAATCAATGACAAACCCATTAAAGCAGCAAGGGCCTTGCAGGAAATCCGGCGCGCCATCAGGAAGGCGGGCATCAAAAGCAACGGCAGAAAGCTTACCTGCCATTCACTGCGTTACACCTATATTACTCACATGCGCTCGTTCCTTTCCGGCGAGGATGTACGGAAAATCGCCGGGCACAACAGTATGGAAATGACGGAATATTACACAAGGGCCTCAATAGAGGCTGCCGCACTTACCGTGCAGCCGATGCTGGTGGTAGTTGATAAATTTTTTACACAAATACCGAAATTGACAGGGAAACCGTAAAAGGAAAACACTAGATGTAGCGTTTTTTCGATTTAAAACAAAGAACTTTTCAGTAGATTTAGAGTTTTGATGCCGAAAAATACGCAAAATCCGCACTTTTTGTGCGGATTTTTTTTTAAATCTTGAATTGTCAAGGCTGTTTTTCCTCAAAACTTTTACCAAGGTTATCATTATTATTTAAAAATAATAATGATATATTTTTATATATTATAATAAAATAATTATATTTTATTATAATATATAAACACATCAGGTAAAAGTAAATCTTTTTATACGGTAGCCTCGCGTAATTAAAAAAAAATTTTAAAAATCTTGCAAAAACGAGTGATTTTTTTTTAACTACAGGACAACTATCCATTTTAAAACTTTTACTTTTCAGTCTTTTGGTTTTCTTCTATTAGAGCGACCAAAAACAGCGGTTTTAAAACTTCTACCAAAAACTTCTACCGAGAGTGATATAAAGTGTATTTTCAGGAAGCAAACAGGTACTGCGCTCCCTATCTCCCCGGTGCAATTATTCCGCGCGGGGTGCCACCTCTCATTTGTGTGTCAACTTTTTTTGCGTCCTAACAATAGAGCCAGTTTCAAAAGTCGCTACAAGGGATAAACCCATTGGAAAACAGACGA
>CAKZZK010000227.1 GCA_937885235.1 uncultured Treponema sp. | reverse complement strand
CTGGCTGGGCGGCATGGGGATTATCGCGCTCACGGTGGCGCTGCTCCCGCTTCTGGGCGTGGGCGGCTTCCAGCTCATCAAGGCGGAGACGACGGGACCCGAAAAAGGCAAGCTCACCCCCAAAATCACCAATACGGCAAAAATCCTCTGGTTCCTCTATGTGAGCATGACGCTCGTCCAGACAGTGCTGCTCATGATTGCGGGCATGGACTTCATCGACGCGCTCTGCCACTCATTTGCAACGCTCGGCACAGGGGGCTTTTCCACCCGCAACGCAAGCATTGGCTCATTCAAGTCCGCGCCCATCGACTGGATCTGCACGATATTTATGTTCCTTGCGGGCATCAACTTTTCACTTTATTACTACCTCTTCACCGGCAAATTCTCCGAACTGCGGAAAGATTCAGAGCTCAAGGCATATACGGGCATTTTTGTCACCGTTTCTCTTGCCATCACGCTTCTGGAACTGGGAACATATGGCGGCTTCTTCCAGTCACTGCGCTATGCGGCATTCCAAGTAATCACGCTCGTCACCACGACGGGCTTTTCCACGGCAGACTACACGCTCTGGCACCCCGCAAGCCAGATACTCATCTTTATGCTTTTCTTCATCGGCGGCTGTTCAGGCTCCACGGCGGGCGGCATCAAGGTTATCCGCTGCGTCATCCTGAGCAAGCAGCTCAAAAACGAGGTGCTGAAAATGCTCCACCCGCACGGCATCTTCACCATACGCATAAACCAGCGGGCAGGACGCAAGGACGTCGTGTTCTCCGTCACCTCATTCCTCTTCCTTTATATAGCACTGATTTTCGTCACCACCTTCTTTGCCTCGCTTTTCGGCATAGATATATTCACCTCGTTCACTGCCGCCGCGAGCATGATAGGCAACTACGGCCCCGCGTTCAACAAACTGGGACCATCCTGCAACTACAGCTGGCTGCCCGCCGCAGTCAAATGGTGGTACAGCTTTATGATGATAACAGGAAGGCTGGAACTCTTCACCATGGTGATTTTCTTCTTTCCCTCATACTGGAAAAAATAATGGAGGATGTATGGCACAGACTTGTTTAAGCACCTTGATCAGCGCATTGGGAGGGATAAAAAATCAGGACCTTGCAAAGGCAACCGGCTACGCGCCGTCGTATATCAGCCGCCTGCAGAACGGGAACAGGTCTCTGGTTCCCGGCAGCGAGGTAGTGGAAAAGCTGACGAATGCCATCTACGATTACGCAAAGCAAAAAGGCAGGCTGCCCCTGCTGTGGGAAGAGCTTGGCTTGGAAGGCGAGCCTGAAAAAGAAGAGAGCTGCGAACATATCAAGTCATACCTCTTTTCCAAGGGAACGGATTTGCCTCCCAAAAAGAAACGGGGCAGGAAGTTCATCCCAAAGTATCTGGCAGAAGCCTTTGGCAAGCGGATAAACAGCGTGATGGAGCTTGCCGAGCTTTCAAACGTAAAGCTTGCAAAGCTGCTGAACGCGGATTATTCCGTAATCAGCCGCTACCGAAACGGCAAGCGGCTTCCCGAATCAAACCCCATATTCGTGGCGGCGCTCAGCCACACGCTGTACAAACGGCTCCTCATGCTGAAAGCGGTTGATGAACTGCACACAATCATAGACGTGCCCAAGGAAACACCCATAGACGAAGAGCTTTTCAGAAGCTGGCTCTGCGCCACAAACGAGGAAGGCAAGATTCCTGCAAGCAAGGAAATGGACAAATTCACCCCCTCGCTGGCAGATATGCAGCTGCTTTCTCTGGAAGAAGCCGTGGACGAAGACATACTGAACGATGACAAAAGCAGCTACTGGGGAAAAGAGGGCATACGGGACGCAGTGCTCCGCTTCCTCGGCAATGCCGCGCTCAACAAAGCACCGCTGCTTTTGCTGTATTCAGACCAAAAGATGGACTGGATGACGGATGACACGCAGTACTTCCGCCGCTGGATATCTCTGATGAACGCATGCATCCGTGCGGGGACAAAAATCAAAATCATCCACAACATAGACAGAGGTATGAAGGAGATGCAGGCCGCGCTGAAAAGCTGGCTTCCCCTCTACCTGTCGGGCAGCATAGAGAGCTATTTCAGCAAAAAGAGAAGGGGCTCCCGTTTTTCCAACACCATCTTTCTTGCCCCCGGCATGGCATGCATCAGGGGAGAAGCTCCTGCCGGCTGGGAAAGGCTTGCCCGCTATAAATATCTGACAGACGCGGAAGACCTTAAGTTTTATGAAGACTTTTATCAGGGAATACTGGAAAGCTGCCGCCCCCTCATCCACATTGACAGCAGCGGAAAGGCACATCAGGCGGAAGAAAACACAGAGCAGCTTTCAAAGCTGATCACAGAGCAGTCGGATTTGAAGGAAAGCGAGAGCGCCTATCTGAATGCGCAGATACAGGAGCTAACGGACAGCAAGTATGAGGACAGCTACGATTTTTCTGATTTCGTTATCGGTGAAAATGAGTAAAGCGGCAAAGTTCCTCTATCTTTTTTTATCTATTTTCTTTATACTGTGGCAATGAGCGTTTCTTCTATTATAACCACGGTCTTACAGATTGCGGGCAGCCTGTGCTTCCTGCTCTACGGCATGAAGCTGATGAGTGACGGCATTCAGAAATCCACAGGCGAAAAGCTCCAGTCCGCCCTGCACTTTATGACGGGCAACCGCCTTACCGGACTGCTCACCGGCTGTCTGCTCACCATGATAATCCAGTCCTCTGGGGCAACGACGGTCATGGTCATCACCTTTGTAAACGTCAGCCTCATAAACCTTGAGCAAGCTATTCCAGTCATATTCGGAGCAAACATCGGCACCACCGTTACCGGCTGGATTGTCGCACTTTTTGGCTTTAATTTCAAAATAGAAGTATTCGCCATCCCCATTTTCGGCGTAGGTTACCTGCTGACGGCTGTCCGAAGCTGGAACAAGCAGGGCATGGGGCAGGCAATAATGGGATTCGGGCTTTTGTTCATCGCGCTCGGCTGGCTTTCTTCCGCCATATCCACGAACGCGGACGCGGTGGCATTCCTTCCCGCCATACAGCGGCTTGGCGTGGTCAGCATTCCCATAGGCGTAGTGCTCGGCATGATTTTCACCGCGCTCATGCACTCTTCTTCTGCCATGTCCGCCATCGTCATCACCATGGCATACAACAGGGTCGTAGGCTGGGAGTTTTCCGCAGCGCTCATCATAGGCAGCAACATCGGCTCAACGATTGATTCCATCATGGCAGCCATCGGAAGCAATGCAAACGCAAAACGGGCAGCGCTCGTGCACGTGCTCTTCAACATAGCGACGGCCCTCATCGCGCTTGTCTTTATTACGCCTTTTACAAGATTTGTCGATTTCATTGTTCCCGGCAAAGTGGAAGACAACATCGTGTTCCATATAGCCATGCTGAACACGGTCTTTAAAGTGGGCGGCACCCTGCTCTTCATGCCCTGGATAAAGCAGATTGTGGGAATAACGATGAAGCTCGTCAAGGACGATGACAAGGCGAAGTTCACCACCTACAAGCTGGAATTCCCCGAAGCTGCGGTGCGCAATTCACCGATGACCTATATTATCACCGCGCAGAACGAGGTGTGCCGCATGGCTGACATAGCCGTGCAGATGTTCGACTCGCTCCAATACGGCTTTCAGGACCGTTCCGGCAGGTTCGTCACAGACCACTACGACAACCTTGTGCAGCAGGAAGGCTACATTGACCAGATGCACGAGCAGATTATCAATTACCTTATCCGCTGCGAGCAGCTGAACGTAGACATAAAGCAGAACGACATGATAAACTCCCTCATCCAGATTACGAGCGAGCTTGAAAGCCTTTCGGACGACTGCCTGAGCATAGGGGTCTACATCAAGCGCATGACGGAGAAGCAGTATGTGTATCCGCAGGAGGATTTCAACCGCCTGCTTCCCTATCTGGAGCTTGCCCGCCAGCTGCTCCAGTTTGTCTACAAGAACCTGAACAAGACGCTGAACGAGGCGCAGCTGGAATTCGCCAAAGAGCTTGAAGACCAGATCGATGCGGAGCGCAAGGCTCTCAAGAAAGTGGCACGCAGCAGGCTGGAAGGCGGTGCTGACGTCAAGGCGGAGCTTTTGTATATGGATTTGGTGCGACAGATAGAAAAGACGGGCGACCGCTGCTTCGCAATCGCAGGGCAGCTCAAGAGCTGAGGGAGCTCTGCGGGCATAAAAAAAGGGCTGTCCAAAAAGAAATGGACAGCCCTGATTATTTTTAAAGACAAAAGGAATCCTCTGTGGTAAAATTTAAATATGAGCAGAGGCGTAAGCGATAAAATCACATTCAAAGCATACAACCAGAACGAGCTAGTACCGGAAAATCATTTCGTAAGAACCGTAAGCAAAACGCCAGATTGAGAAAGACTATCTCCCGCGCGCAGAAGGAATATACCTGCCCGTGCGGCAATCCTGTACGCTACAAAAAGACCGTGACAAAGAAAAACGGCCTGGGGTATGAGCAGACTTACGAAGTCTACCAGTGCGATAACTGTGAGGGCTGCCCGCTCAGAGAATTGTGCACCAAGTCAGAATACGGCCGAATGTTCAGAGAAACGGGCACTGGCTTGAACAGAAATTCAGACGTTTCCATCTCCGGGGGAAGGAAAAAGTCGGGACCGAATGGGAGATATTAATGCTTGGATATGACTTTAAGCAGCTTGCAAGACTTATGAATGCCTAAAAGAAAAAATAGAATGAGAAGTATCAATCCCAGCAAAGAAAATAAAGCCCCCATGAAAAATCCTGGCAGATGAAACTTCATCAGGACAAGGTTGTCCCCCTTTTCCAGTGGAATTGAATACAAGTGCCCTGCAAATTTTTCCGCAAAAATCTCTTTCCCATTCACGGTAATCTTCCATCCTTGGTCATACGGAATAGAAACAAACAGGTTTTCATTTTCCCCTGCATCACACCTAAAGCGAGCATATCCATTTTTAATCTCAATTTCAGAAGCTGCATTAGACTTTATTTTATAACAAATTTCAGAAAACACTTTTAAGTCAAGTGCATACAGTTTTGCATCATATATGGAATCTTCTGCCCGTGTTGATTCATAAACCACCCTTGCGGAAATTTTTCCATCTTCTACTGGAATATAAAATACAGACGGGGAAAGCCATTGAGAGTAAATTGTATTATAAAAATCATTTACATTCAAAACACCGCCAATCCAGTCGTCCCTCCGCCCATTTCGCATTGTATGTATACATCCATAATATGAATAATTTCCAGGCAGCACAGAGAACTCAACCGTGTTTGTTTTTTCATATTTATTTATATTTGGATGAACAGGGATAAAAAACGAACACGTTTCTCCAAGCAAAACCGAATACAAACTCTGCTGGAAATCGAAATTATTCATGTCGCTATAATCATGAACCTGAGCATCAGTTCTGGGGAATTTTACTGCAAGAGGAAGCGCAAAAGGATTTTCATAAACCGATTTATCATTTAACCGAGGTAAATCCATTCTTTTTTCCCAGCCCAGAATATCATAGCGGGAGAGAAGATATTTCACACACAGTAAAGAATCAACCGGTAAGATGGAAGTATTGACGATATGCAGGTTATCACCATTTCGTTTATATCCCAATTTGTTAAAAAAATTCAGCTCGCTGTCACTTTCCTGCGTCGTATAGCTTGAGAGAGAAGCATAATTAAATGCACAAGCTTCATTATAATTTGCAGTCCAGTTCAAATCAAAATTCTCATTCCGTGTCGATGTCTGAGATATCCGATAAAAATCCCCGTCACAGTTTTTTATGGCATCAACCTGCCGTTCACCTTGCGCCATATAAGCCTTAAACTCTGCAACATCATTTGTTTTTTGTATACGGATGACTATGACAGCGTTCAACGCAAGTTCTGCAACGACCACAGCAGCCAAAACCGTCTTTGCTGCAAACTGCCCCCTTTTACCTGCCGCATTTTCCTCAAAAAATATCGCAATCGCTATGATAAAGATAAACATGGCCGTCATATAAGTTCTTCCATAGCCAGCTTTAACATAGTTTAGAAATAAAAAAACGCCACAGTATAAAGCACAAGCTTTTATAAGGGGAAGCATATCGTCTTTATTAAGACGTGAAAAACAAAAAGCCGCAGAGAAAGCAATAAAAAAACTGCCAATATACGAATAGCGTGACCAATAGGATTCTACTTTTTTCAACAGAGAAAACAAGAAGTAAAGAGGATTCCAACAGAAGAAACAGGCAACAAGCAAAGTCATAAAGGCAAAAACAATTTTTGTGCCAATATTTATTCGTTCTTTTTTTATTGCAAAAATACCTAAAAGGCCTACCAACGCAAACAGAGAAGTATATAGAGAAGTCCTATCATAAGTACACATCGATCCAATGGCATAATTTTGAATTAAATTTGGAAGTCCATTTATAAAGCCACAATCGTCTAAAACAGAAAACTCAAGCTTTCCCCTACCGCCGCGAAATGAAACCAAACATGGCAGAAAAAAGAAACAACTTATTAAAACACCCATCAACATAGAAAATACATATTTCAATGCAATGGAGCAATATTTCTTATAGCAAATTTTCATGGAAAAATCATTACATTCCGAGGCATTCAGGCAGCATTCAAAAACAAGCCAGAAAGCAGAAAACAAACAATTTATTGCGCCAGTATAAAAACTGAAAAGTATAGACAACGCAGTAGAAACAGGAAGCAGCAGCGTTTTTCCATCTATAAGTTTATGAACGCCAAACAGCATGATTGGAAGCATATATACGCCATCGTTCCAAAATGTTACGTTTGCCTTTGTCCATGAATACTCACAAAATGCATATCCTAAAGAGATCAGAACAGCAAAAAATGTTTTTATTTTGTTGTGAAAAACAGATTTTATGAAGTATGCCATTGTAAAAGCGGCAAAAGAAATTTTCAAAGCGACTATAACATCGAAAAAACTATGCAAGTCTTCTTTTTCAAAGAAAAACAGTAATAAATTAAATGGAGAAGAAAATGCATATAAAAAACTACCAATTTGAGTTCCACCCAACCCCTTTGAAAAAGTATAAAAAATGGAATTCTTTAAAACCAAGACATCTTTCATGTAAGCCAATTGGTCAACAAGGGAAATATTTCCATCATGACAAACTAAAGAGGATTCCCCAAATGGTGCCAATCTCATCCATATAAAAATAGAAAGTATTATAAAAAAAGAAGAACAGAAAGCTAACACGCTTGCCTTCAGACTTATCCTCATCTTTGTTTTCCTTCTATAACTGTCCAATCATCTAGCTTTTTTTTGGATATACATATTACGAGCATACATACGAAGTCGCTGCCCAATCTTATGTACAAGGATATCAATCCCGTTCAAGTGCAGCATGCCAAATCTGATGATATTTTTTACGAATTGATCATCATCCTCGCCGAATTTTCCATAATCAAAAGTGCTTGTGGCATTAAATGCCGATATGCGGAACTGCATCAGCACTTCAGACAAAAAACCGACTTTACCCATGCAAGACAGCCTTAGCCACAGCTCCCAGTCAACCGCATAAAACACATTTGAGCCAGTTTCAAAAGTATTAGCGGTCTCGGCTAAAAAAAAGCTTCCCAATG
>CAKZZK010000226.1 GCA_937885235.1 uncultured Treponema sp. | reverse complement strand
TGACTGCACGGGCACGTTTGTGCTATGGCGCTCTTCCGCTATGCTTACTTCCAATACGTCAAGTGCAAAGTCTTTGTGGAGGAGGTAGGGAGTGAGTGCGGTGAGTTCCCGAAAAAGCGAATAGATGCTTTTGTGCTGCGGGCTCTTTCGGCTTTTCTTGCAGCCTGTATCGCTGTCTATGGTTTCTATGTATTTTGTGACGACAAGCGGGTGTACCACGGTGATTTTTCTCTTTTCTTCCAAAAAAGAGCGAATTTTGGGTGCGAGGTGGGCGAGGCTTGCCGTCTGTATTTCGATGATGTTTCCCTGCGCCGTCAAAATGTCGGCAATATAGCTGCCTACGGGACTTTCGATGCTGCAGCCCTCATTTTTTTGGGCGTAGAAAATCTTCAATGTTTTGTGCAATTTGCTTTCATTGAGCGTATTTATCATTAACTTATTGTCTGACTGGACGCAATTAAGAAAACTATACATCGTTAGAGATAAAAAAAGGCGGGAATATGAAATTTTATATTATCGGCAGCTTTTGAATTGACACAATGAGAAAAGTGTTTAAAATATAAAACACGTGGGAGGAGATGTGGAGGTTGTTCATACACCGGTGCTTCTGCAGGAGTGCCTTGATTATTTGTCGCCTGTGGGCGAAGCATATCAAGATGATGCGCTCATGGTGGATTCTACGCTTGGTGAGGGAGGGCATTCTTTCAACTTCCTTAAAACATATCCTTCTGTTCGCATCATAGGGCTTGATGCGGATGCCCAGATACAGGAGCGGGCACGTGAACGGCTTGCTCCCTTTGCTTCCCGCATGGAATTTTATCACGGGTGGTTCAATGATTTTTATCATGACTATCCCGCAGAGTCACGAAGGCCAGATCTTATTCTCTTTGATCTGGGCATCAGTGTCTTCCATTATGAACGGAGCGGAAGGGGGTTTTCCTTTCGCCATGATGAAAAGCTTGACATGCGTCTTGATTCTGCTTGCGGCGAAAGTGCGGAAGACCTCGTGAACACGATGAATGAAGGGCAGCTTGCGGATATTATCTATAAATATTCCGATGAGCGCTATTCACGTCGGATTGCTGCGGCTATTGTGGCGGCAAGGCAGACACAGCATATTTCATCTGCTATGGAACTGGCAGATATAATTTATAACGCGGTACCGGCTGCTTACCGGCATGGAGGAATCCACCCTGCAACAAGGACGTTTCAGGCGCTGCGGATACAGGTGAACGGGGAGCTCAGAAGGCTTCCCATGGCCTTGCACGATGCTTTTGGCATCTTGCGGACCGGTGGTAAAATGGGGGTGATAAGCTTCCATTCGCTGGAGGACAGGATAGTGAAGAACTATTTCCGCAACCTTTCAAGGGCTTGCGTTTGTCCGCCTGAGGTGGCAGTCTGCCGCTGCGGGGGAAGTCCCTGTGCGGAGCTTTTAACCCGTAAACCTGTAGAACCAAGCGAAAAAGAGGTGAGGGAGAATGCTCCCTCCCGTAGCGCCAAGCTTCGCGTAGTGAGAAAACTGCGCGAGGCGGATGAACTGAGGTTGTATGGAGTGGAGGCTCTATGAAGGTACTGTCTATATGCAAGGTGATTGCCGCCTGTATTTTTGCGCTGTGTATTCCAGCGCTGCTTGTCTTAAACGGTGTTCAGGCACGAAAATATACGGATTTAGAGCGGCAGATTGAGGAACTGGAAAAACGCCAGAACGACCTCATCGAACAGAATAAAAAACTCATTACAGACATCAGTCTGCTTTCAAGCTCGGACAGGATTGAAGAGCTTGCACGCGATTCCCTCGGTATGCGACAGGCAGAGACAGAGGAAATAGTGCGCGTTAATATGAAGGACGATGACTGATGGATACCTTGCTTTCTCTTGAAGACATTCTGGGCGCCACAGGAGGAATTCATCTTCTTGGCAGCGGCGGCAACATCTGCTTTACTGATGTGCAGACGGACAGCCGCAAAGTGGGCAGAAATACACTTTTTGTGCCCCTCATTGGCGAAAAACAGGACGGTCACGCATATATTCCGCAGGCTCTGGAAAAGGGTTCGTCCGTAATCTTTATGGCGCTTGCCAATTATGAAAAGGACAGTGACTTTTTTGTCCAGCAGTCGCTTGCCCATCAGGAATGCTGCTTTATCGGCGTGGAAAATACGCTCCATGCCCTGCAGGCTCTTGCCATGCGCTATGTAGCGCAGTTCCCCCGACTTATAAAGATTGGCGTAACCGGTTCCAGCGGCAAGACGACAACCAAGGAGCTTCTGCGTTCAATACTCTCTCAGAAGTATTCAGTGGTGGCGAACGAAGGCAACCTCAACAGCGAGACGGGGCTGCCCCTTTCGGTGTTCAAGATTAGGGCGGAGCATCAGGTTGGGCTTTTTGAAATGGGAATGAACCGGAAGGACGAGATGGGCGAGCTTGCCGCTGTGCTAAAGCCTCGCTTTGCTGTCATCACCAACATCGGTACTGCCCATATCGGTATGCTCGGCGGGCGCAGGCAGATTGCAGAGGAAAAGGCAAAGATTTTCAGCCATTTTAATGGATTCGGCACAGCAGTCATACCGAAGGATGATGATTTCTCCGATTTTCTAGCGCAACAGGTTGACGGCAAAGTTGTTTTTTATGGCGATGGTCAGCCGGAATCTGTGCGCCTTATTGCTGATGAAGGCTTGCTCGGCACTGTGTTCAGCCTTGAGGGGTTGACGGTGCGGCTTTCTTTGCCGGGAAGATATAATTACAGGAATGCGCTTGCCGCCATTACGCTTGCGCAGGTGCTGGGGCTTTCTGCTTCTGAAATAAAGCGCGGTGTGGAGGAATGTCAGCCGCTTTTTGGCAGAGGCGAGGTAATCCGCGGTACATACACGGTCATTCAGGATTGCTATAATGCTAATCCAGATTCGATGGAAAAGGCTGTTTCGATGGTGGCATCGCTCTCTGGAGGACAGCGCCGCTTCCTTGTCCTTGGCGATATGCTGGAGCTGGGGGAAAATTCAAGGCGTGACCACGCGCGGATTGGTTCTTTGGCTGCGGACTCGGGTGTGGATGCCCTTGTCTTTGTCGGTACCGAGATGCGCTCTGCCTTTGAAGCGGCTCAGGCAAAACTTGCTTCTCAGACTCAAACAAAGCTTTTTTATTTTGCAGGCTCGGGGGAAGATGTCATGCGGCAGGCGGCAGATGCCGTTTTGTCCTTAGCGCAGCCGGAAGATATTGTACTGGTAAAAGGTTCCCGCGGCATGGCTTTGGAGCGTGTAACGAAGCTTTTACTGGGGGAGCGGACGAATGTCTAATTTTACCTTTCGCGCAGACCGTCCTGTTGAAAAATATCTCAAAAGCGATATGCTTTTCATGGTGCTAGTCCTGCTTCTGTGGGGACTGGGGATATTTATGCTTTACGTCTGCACGCCCTACACGGCGGAAAGGCTTTTCAGAAATCGTTCTTATTTTGTGGTCCGCCAGCTTTTATGGTCTGTTGTTGGAATGGGGGGGATGATCTGCTTCGCTATAATTCCCATCCGTACCATAAAGCGGCTTCTTCCGTTTATAGTGCTTGGCTCGCTTTTGCTCTGCTTCCTCGCCATCATTCCGGGGGTGGGCAGCGAGCGCAAGGGTGCAACGCGCTGGCTTGAGATTTTTGGCGCTTTCACTATACAGCCTTCGGAGTTTGCCAAATTTGCATTGGTGCTCTTCCTCGCAAACCTTTTTGACAGGCAGTACAAGATTGGCCTTGAGGGGAGGCAGGAGTTTTATTATCCGCTTATCGGCCTCTTTGCCTTTGTGGTGACTATCTTCCTGCAGCGTGATTTTTCGACGGGTGTTTTTATCTTTATGGTTGGCTGCATTATGTTTTTTGTGTCCGGTGCGCGTATGACTTGGTTTATGCCTCTGGTGCTGCTTGCCATTCCTGCCACAGTGCTGATGATAACGATGGAGCCTTATCGCCTTATCCGTGTGATTGCCTTTCTGCATCCGGGAGAGTACACGCTGACTTCCGGCTATCAGGAATTTGCTTCCCAGCGGGCAATCACCGCTGGAGGGTTGTGGGGCAATGGCTTTGGTTCGGGGTTGAGCGAAGTCTTTAAAATTCCCGAAGTGCAGGCGGACTATATCTTTGCGGGCTGGGCAGACTCAATGGGCCTTGTGGGAGTTTCGTTTTATTTCTGCCTCCTGCTTGCTTTCCTCTTGCGCGGTCTGGGAATCGCTTTCCGTTGCCAGAATGGTTTTGCCGCTTATGCTTCTTTTGGCTGTGTTATGATGATTTTTTTGCAGTCCTTGCTGAACTGCGCGGTTGTCTGTGGGGCTGTACCTACGACGGGCATCACCCTGCCATTTTTCTCTTCCGGCGGGACGGCACTGGTGGTGACGCTGTGCATGTGCGGCTTTGTCATAAATGCCTCACATTGTCCGTCTGATGAAGAATATGAGGAAGAATTTGCTGTAGAGGGAGGTGAGCAATGAGTGATTTTGCTGTAGGCGCGGCTGTCACCGATTCTGCTAAGAAAAAAGATGTCCGCATGACGATTGTGAAGCTCATCGTCTTTGTGCTGTGCATTTTGCTTGTGCTCGAAGGAATCTTCTATATATTGGTGATTCCCTGCCTTGCTCCGGTCAAGGTGCAGTTTTCTGGCGTAAAGCATCTCTCTTCAGCGGAGCTTTTGGAGCGCCTTTCCCAGATGGGGGACAGCACTTGGATTCAGTTCGATTCCGGACGGGCAGTGGATGCATTAAGCAGTGTTTCAGGAATTGATACTGTTTCGGTGGACAAGGTGTTTCCCGACAAGGTGCTCATCACTGTCAAAGAGCGCGAGCCTGTGGCAAAGACTATTGTTTCAATAAATGGTCGCTCAATGCCTATTCAAATTGATGAAAATGGTGTATTATTTACCAATACGACATCAGTTGCCAAAGACAGTAACATTCCTCTGGTGTCCGGACTGCCCATAGAGAATATGCAGACCGGAATGCGTTTTCCGTCAAAGTATCGTCCTCTGATGGCACAGATTGCCGAAATACAGCGTCTGCCGCAAAAATATTTTGCCGCTATTTCAGAGATTCAGGTTGTGCCCAAGGAATATGGCAATTATGAGCTTGTGCTGTATCCCATACACACTCACGTGCGGGTGCTCACAGATCGTACTCTGAATGAGGATGCCTTGAAGTATATGATGGTGATACTCGATGTCGTAAATCTTGCTAAGTCCGATGTGAACGTGATAGATTTGCGCTATGGATCTGTTTCGTATCGTACTCAGTAAACGGCTTGGGGGAATTCGTTGAGCGACACTATTGTTGGTCTTGATATTGGCACCTCTTTTATAAAAGTTGTCATAGGCGAGATTGGTTCAGAGAATACTATTCGCGTTATTGGCTTTGCCAAAAAGCCTGCTGACGGTATGCGCAATGGAGTAATTGTAAATGTTGATTTAGTTGCTTCTATTATACGTGAGACTGTTGAGCAGGCAGAGCAGATGGCGGGTGTGGAAGTGAGCGCCGTCTATACTGCGATTGGCGGTGCCCAAGTAGAGAGCCTGAATTCCGAAGGGGATATCGTTGTCGATACCAAAAAGCTTCGCACGATGGAGATTACGGAAGGTGCAAAAAAGCGGGCGCAGGATTCTGCGCAGGCGGTGGCGCTCCCCTTGGACAAGGACAAAATGCACGTTATCCCTCAGGAGTATATCGTAGACGATCTGCCAAGCTGCAAGGACCCTGTCGGTATGCAGGGCAGGAGGCTCAAGGTGCGGGTGCATATCATCACTGCCTCTGTGACGGCAAGTTCCAATATCAGCGAGTGCATACTGCGGGCGGGGCTGGAGCCTGCCGGAGAACGCTGGCTTTTGTCTAAGACCCTCGTTGCCGCGATGGCTACTGTCCACAAAGATGAATTTGAACTCGGTTCTATTTTGATTGACTTGGGCGGTGGTACGACTGATGTGATGGTTGTGTACAAGGATGCGCCTGTCTTCATGGCGTCTATACCCGTTGGCGGCTATTATGTGACAAACGATATAGCGATTGTCAAGGGAATTTCCTTTGAAGCTGCGGAGCAGATAAAGGTGCAGTATGGCTGCTGCTGGATTTTAGGGAATGAGTCTGAGGAAGAGGTGATTATTCCCAGCGTGGGTTCAAATCCACCTGAGGAAACTACCCGCTATGAGCTCTGCGAAATCATACAGCCGCGCATGGATGAAATACTGTCGCTTGTAAAGAAAGCGGTTGCCCAGCATGCGAATATTACCCAGCTCAATGGCAGCATCATCTTGACTGGCGGGGGAGCCCTGATGCCCGGCGCGGTGCAGCTTGCCCAGAGCGTATGGCAGACGACTTCTGTGCGTGTGGGGCGGGTGACGGATATGGGCTACCCTGATGAAACGTACCGCAGCAGTGAATATGCAACGGCGGCAGGTCTGGTGCTTGCAAACAGGGAGGAAGTTGTCGTCACGAAGAAGAAGCCGAAGCCACATGGGACGGCTCCTAAAAATGACGCAAAACTTGGCGATGGATTGAAAAATCTCTTTAAAAAGTTTTTTTAATGTACTATAATAGCTTTTACGCAATTATTACGTAACGAACAACAGTGCATTTTGGAATGGGGATATGCCGGAATGTAAAAAGTTGAGGGTCGGGAGGAATATATATGATTGAATTATCTGTAGTGAATGACGGGAACTCAGATATTTCAGCTGCTAATCCAACAATCATCAAGATTATTGGCTGTGGAGGTGGTGGTTCAAGCGCTGTCAACCACATGATAGAGGCAGGCATTAAGGACGTGGAGTTTATTGTCCTTAATACAGATTTGCAGGCGCTCAATATATCGCGCGCACAAAAGCGCCTTGCCATTGGTCAGAAGCTTACGGGAGGCCTTGGTGCAGGTGGAAAGCCAATCGTAGGCGAAAATGCGGCAAAAGAAGATGCCGAAAATATCGCGAACATCGTACAGGGCGCGGATATGATTATCATCACCGCCGGCATGGGTGGCGGTACGGGAACCGGTTCTGCTCCGGTGGTTGCCAGCCTTGCACGTGAGGCAGGAGCGCTTACAATCGCTGTCGTCACGACCCCCTTCCAGTTTGAAGGTCCGGTGCGTATGAAGAATGCCAATGAGGGAATCAAGAAACTCCGCGAAAGCGTGGACAGCCTGATCGTCATTCCCAATGAACAGATACTCAGAGTCGCCGACAAGAAACTCAATTTCCGTCAGGCTTTCCGCCTTGCCGATGATGTGTTGTGCCAAGGGGTGCAGGGCATAACTGAGGTCATCACCGTACCCGGCGAGCCTAATCTTGATTTTGCCGACGTAAAGTCCGTCATGAAGGATCAGGGAGATGCGCTTCTCGGTGTGGGCTTTGGCAATGGCGAGAGCCGCGTTCCAGATGCCGTTCAGCATGCTATCAATAATCCCATGCTGCAGAATAATCAGATTGACGGAGCCTCAAAGATTCTCGTCAATATTGCGGGCGATGAAAGCCTCTCCGTCACGGAGATTTCCGATATTGTCAGCGACATCAGAGAGTCTGCATCGGAGAATGTTGAGCTCTTCTTCGGTGTTGCGACAAAGCCCGACATGGGTGATGCTATTTCGGTGACGGTTATAGCGACTGGCTTCAAGCAGGCTGAAGAAGAACTTGCTTCCCCCGCTGTGGAGCGTAAGCCAGAGCGCAAGGATGTCTTTGATTACGGTGACTTCCAAGATGCATTGCATGGGAAAGGCGGTAGTATGCCTCTTGCAGCTAAGAAAGAGCCTCCTGTCGTGCAAGAGGAGAGGCCTCCCGCTGTGAATGCGCGCCGGCAGACTGTTGTGGAAGAGCCTCCCAAAAAAGAGACAAAGCTTGATTTTGAGGATTTGGACAAGAAACCCGCTGCCCGCAGTCCTCTGAACACTGCCCTTCAACGTGCCAGCAGCGGATGGGGCACGAGACCTCCGAGTGGTTTTTCGCGGGACAAGGAAGATTTGACTCAGCCTGCCGTATGGCGTAATTTAAAGGGACTTTCAAGAGGTATAAATCTCTCTGACGATAAATGACTTCTCTTGAGCAGGAATTCTATGATGATTTAATCATCGTATCCGGCCACGCTGTTCTCTCTGCGGAAACGTACATGCTTTGCTGTAAGGATTTTCTGTCTTGGGTGGAAGAGCAGGGCTTGGATTTACCTGCCGTGACGCGGGAAGACCTTGTGCGCTATCAGCGGAAGCTTTCTGAGGACGGTCTTTCCAGTGAGACGGTGGCAAAATTTATCTCAGCCCTACGTGCCTTTGGCGCTTTCTTAAAGCGGAAGCAAATTTGGCACACAAATGAAGCTCTGGAACTGGAGCGTCCAGAAGCTTCGCGCCATCTGCCCCGCGTGCTGAGCGTGGAGCAGGTGGACAGCCTTCTTTCTGCAATAGATGTTTCCACCCCGCTTGGAATTCGGGACCGCGCCTTGTATGAGCTTATTTACAGCTGCGGGCTCCGCATCAGCGAGGCTTCGGGGCTTTTGCTTGTAAACATCCACTTTGCCGAGGGGCTTATAATTGTTCACGGCAAGGGAGACAAAGAGCGCATGGTGCCTTTTGGTGACATAGCAAAGGAATGGCTTTTGAAGTGGATTGAAGAAGCACGTCCTGCTATTGTGAAGGGAAAGCTTGTCCCTGAAGTCTTTGTGAATGCCCGTGGCGCGCCTTTATCCCGTAAAGGAATTTGGAAGAATTTCCAGGCTTTGGAAGCAAAAAGCGGTGTCACTGCCAAGGTGCATACCTTGCGGCATTCCTTTGCCACCCACCTTCTGGCAGGGGGCGCCGATCTGCGTGTTGTGCAGGAGCTGCTTGGGCACGCGGATTTGGCTACCACGCAGATTTACACCCATGTGGACAACGATCAGCTGCAGCTTTACCATGCAGGATATTTCCCGGGACATAAAAATCATGAGAAATCTACCGATAATCAGAAAGATGAAGAAGAAAACTAAAATTGCCTATTTTATCACTGTTGCTGTCGCCTGTGTTATGAGCATGACGGCATGTTCTGCCTCATATTATTCCCAGCGCCTTAAAAGGATGCAGCAGTCGGAGACAGGCGTCTCTAATCCTTCTACCAAGGAAGAGCTGGAAGAAGCCATAAAGAAGTATGACAAGAGAGCCTCTGATCTGGTTGCAACCCAGGCACAAGAAGGGAGGTGGTATCAGTCTCTCGGCATCCGCTATCTGGACGAGCAGATGTATGGCAAGGCTTATGAGGCTTTTCAGCAGGCGCTGCAGTTTTATCCCAATAACGCAAGTCTCTACTATTATATTGCAATCTGCGCTGGATATATTGCAAACAAGGAGCTCGACTACAATGCCGAAGGCAAGGCTGTTGCAGACAATAAGAGGCTTAACTATCTGAAGCTTGCCGAGTCCGCGTACCGCACTTCATTGAAGGTGGACCAAAAGTATTACAAATCGATGTACGGTCTTGGCGTGCTCTATGTGTTTGATCTTGCCGCGTCTGACTCTTCCGTTGATTATGCGGAGCTTGCCGTTCCCCTCCTTGAGCAATATGTAGAGGTGCAGAAGCGTGATGCCGACGGTATGTTTGTACTTGCCCGTGCCTATTTTATGGAGAAGGAATACGACAAGGCTGTGGCAGTGTATGACCAGATCATCAAGCTCAATCCCAGCGCAAAGAAAGTGGCTGATGCTCAGGCGAACAAGAGGACCGTTCTCGATGCACAGTATAAAAACAGGTAAGCGGAAATCTTGATGTGGATTTTTTAGACATAGGCCTTGCTTCAATCGGCTTTCTTACTCTTCATGAAAAGTTTCTTTTGAAAAAGAATATTGACACTCTAGAGCAACTTGCTGTACTGTCTATAGAAGATATTTCGCGGATTGTTGGCAGAAATATCCGCCGTGCCATCTGGGACGGCAGAGAAACCGCAGTGCAGGTGCAGAAGTCTGCTACCCTCATGGAAAAGCAGCGCATTTGCGCAATACGTTATGGCTCTGAGGCATATCCTGCCTTGCTCAAGGAAATCCCCGACGCGCCATATATGTTTTTTTACCGTGGGGATATGCAGGTCTTGGCGAAGAACTGTGTTTCTGTGGTGGGCACGAGGAATATCTGTCAGGAATGTGCACAGGCAACGCTTGCCTTTACCAAGAGCGCGGCTATGGACGGTCTTACCGTGGTAAGCGGCAATGCTAACGGTATAGATGCTTTTGCACATCGCGGGGCACTCTCTTCTGGGGTGTCCGGCTCAACGGCGGCGATATTGCCCTGCGGCATTGACACGATAGTGCCGGTGGGGCATAAAGTTTTGGTGCAAAAGATTTTGGAAGCAGGTGGACTTCTGGCGAGCGAGTACATCCCCGGTTGTCCTGCCGAAGCGTGGCGCTTTGTGCAGAGAAACCGCATTATTGCGGCGCTTTCTGCTGCCACGGTGGTGATGCAGGCTCCGCCGGGAAGCGGGGCGCTCATCACGGCTTCTTTTGCTCTTGACTACAACCGCGAGCTTTTATTTCACCAGAGTGGTTTTTGCAAGGCTGCCCTGCGGATAAACGAGGATACAGTGGCAAAGTTAAAGCTCAGGAAGGGCGGCGAAAAGAAATTGAAGATTGATTCCGGACATTATCTTGAAGCCGGAGCTCCGCTTATCAGCGACTATGCGGAGTTCAAGGCTGCGTGTGCAGATGCCCCGGGAACTCATACGTATAGCAAGATACGTACACTACGAGTAAGAGGACGTGAGGAACAAAATGGCTGAGTCCAAAAAGACAAAGAAAAAAACGCTTGTTATAGTGGAATCTCCTGCCAAGGCAAAGACTATAGAGCATTACCTTGGCGCAGGATATACGGTAAAGGCTTCAATGGGGCATTTGATTGATTTGCCCAAAAGCCGCCTTGCCATTGATATTGGCCATGATTTTGAGCCCGAGTATATAACCGTGCGCGGGCGGGCAAAGTTGCTGAAAGAATTGCAGAAAGATGCCAAGAATTCGGATATAGTGCTGCTCGCCTCTGATAACGATAGGGAAGGGGAGGCTATCTCTTGGCATTTGAACCATGCCCTCAAAGATAAAACAAAGGCGACAATCAATCGCATCACCTTCAATGAAATAACTCCCGTAGCAATCAAGGATGCCATCAAGCACCCTCGCACCATAGACGATGCCAAGGTGAATGCCCAGAAAGCGCGCCGCGTGCTTGACAGACTTGTGGGATATAATTTAAGCCCTCTTCTATGGAAGAAAGTGAAAAACGGTCTGAGCGCGGGACGAGTGCAGTCTGTGGCGCTCAGGCTTATCTGTGAGCGTGAGCAGGAGGTGGAGAACTTTATTCCCGAGGAATACTGGACGCTTGATGCTGATTTTTCAAAGGGCAAGTCAAAGTTCACCGCCCAGCTGGTGCAGTACAAGGACGAGAAGGTGGAATTGCACAGCGAAAAAGCTGTGCAGGACATCATTAAAGAAATCGAAGGAAAGGACTGCATTGTAAAAGATGTCAAGGAAAGCGAAAAGACGGTTCGTCCAAAGCCTCCTTTTACCACGTCAAAGCTGCAGCAGACAGCGGCAAACCGTCTGGGCTATACGTCCCGCAAGACTATGCAGATTGCCCAGCAGCTCTACGAAGGCATTCAGATTGGCTCTACCCGTGTGGGACTCATCACCTATATGCGTACTGATTCCGTGCGCATATCCCAGACTGCCATCGATGACGTCCGAAGCTGGATTTCCAAGAACTTCCCCGATGATTTGCCGCCGGAACAGATTGACTATGCTGTCGGCAAGGGAGCGCAGGATGCCCATGAAGGCATTCGTCCCACGTATACTACATACACGCCGGACAGCGTGAAGGAATATCTCACCCGCGACCAGCTGCGTCTGTATGCCATCATTTGGGAGCGCTTTGTGTCTAGCCAGATGAATAACGCAAAAAGCAAGACGATAAGTGTGGATATCAAGGCGGGGGACGCGCTTTTCCGTGTGAGCGCGAGTAAGCTGTCTTACAAGGGCTTTTACAATGTCATCAAGACGCTGGCTTCAAAAGAGGAGATGAAAGCCTCTCTTCCTGCCCTCAAAGCCGGTGAAAAGCTGGCAAGCGGCAAGTTCTATCCTGAGCAGCACTTTACGCAGGGACCCGCCCGCTATACTGATGCCTCCATCGTCAAGACGCTTGAAGAAAAGGGAATCGGCAGACCGTCCACCTATGCGCCGATTATCTCTGTTCTGTTGGACCGCTATTATGTGACGCGCAGCAATAAGCAGCTGGTGCCCACGCAGCTTGGCAAAATGATATGCAAGATTCTCGTGGAGTCTTTCCCCGATGTGATAAATGAGCAGTTTACCTCAGATGTGGAAAACGATCTTGACAAGGTGGAGCGTAACGAGCTGGTGTGGAATACCATGATAGGTGATTTCTATAAGCCCTTTAAAGTCCGCCTTGATGCCGTAAATGACAGTCAGGAGAGCCTGAAAGGTGTCCTTGATGAAAAGACTGATGAGGTCTGCGAAAAGTGCGGCAAGCCCATGGTGAAGAAGTTGGGGCGTTTTGGCTACTTCCTTGCCTGTTCAGGCTTCCCCGAATGCCACAACACCAAGAGCATACCTCTTGCCAAGTGCCCGCGGGCAGGATGCAACGGCTACATCGTGGCGCGGAAAACAAAGGGCAAAGGCAAGGAATTCTATGGCTGCACCAATTATCCTGAGTGCCAGTTTATTACGCATTTTAAGCCGATAAATGCCGTCTGCCCGAAATGCGGTTGGTTCCTTGTGGAGAAGTACGACAAGAAGAATGGTTCTTTTAAAGGCTGCATTAATCCAGACTGCGATTACCTGCATTCGCCGGAAGATACCGGAGACCTTGTCGCTGCGGTTGAGGACTAGGTAATGACGCTGCATCAGTGCATAGACGAGTATCTTGTCTATTTGGCGGAAATAAAGATTGTCTCTTCCAATACAGTCCTTGCGTACAGGGAGGACTTCAAGCACTTGACCGCTGTGCTGGGAGCGGATGCATCTATTGAGTCTGTGACTACAGAGAATATTCGCTCCTGCATTGGCTCGCTGAGTCGGCAGAAGTATGCCGTCCGTTCTATAAACCGCTTTATTGCTGCGGTGAGGGGCTTGTTTGCGTACTGCAAGCGGCAGAGGTACATTCAGGATAATGCAGCCTTGGAACTGAAAACGCTCAAAGCCCCGAAGCTTTTGCCCCGCTTTATGACGCAGACTGAAATAGACGAACTCTGTGTGCTGCCCGAGAAAAAGGAAATGCTGTGGGCAAGCCGGGACAAGGCGCTTTTTGAAATGTTTTATTCTTCCGGCTGCCGCGTCTCCGAGCTGATGGCATTGAAGCTCTCTGATTTCAGCGATGGTTTCAAGAGCGCGGTAGTGAAGGGAAAGGGAAATAAAGAGCGCTACGTGTTTTTTGAGCAGGATGCCGTGGCGGCATTGCAGGCATATCTTGCAGACCGAGACCGGCTTTTCCCTGCAAGCGGAAAGCAGGGTGCGTTTCCAGTGGACAACGTTTTCCTGAACCAGCAGGGAGGACCGCTTACGCCGGGAGGAGTGCGCTATATCCTGCGGCGTTACACGGGACCGGAGGGGACTAACAGGCCCCTGAACCCTCATGCGTTCCGCCATACCTTTGCAACTGCAATGCTGCTCAATGGCGCGGATGTGCGCGTGGTGCAGGAAATGCTTGGGCACGAAAACCTGAACACTACACAGCGGTACACACACGTCACCACACAGCGCTTAAAGGAAGTTTATAAACAGGCATTCCCCCATAGTGGGAAGAAAGATTAAAGGGAAAAGCAAGGAGCTTTTGATGGCTAGTGAAAATGAAAAGATACGGAGTACCACTGTTATTGCGGTAAAGCGCAACGGACAGGTGGCAATGGCAGGAGACGGGCAGGTGACAGCCGGCAATACCGTGCTGAAGGGAAATGCCCGCAAGGTGCGCAAAATTTATGATGGGAAGGTCCTCACCGGCTTTGCTGGCTCTGTGGCTGATGCCTTTACGCTTTTCGATAAATTTGAAGAAAAGCTGAAAGAGTATAACGGTGACTTGACCCGTGCCGCGGTGGAGCTTGCAAAGCTGTGGCGCACAGAGAAGTATATGAGCAAGCTGGAAGCTATGTTGCTTGTCGCAGATAAAAACAAGATTTTGCTGATTTCAGGCGACGGCAATGTTGTGGAACCAGAGAATGACATCATCGCCATTGGCTCCGGCGGCAACTATGCCTATGCCGCTGCCATGGCATATATGGAGACAAGCAGTCTCTCTGCCAGGGAAATCGTTGAACACGCCCTTAAAATTGCAGGAAAGATTTGCATTTATACTAATGACCATATAACGGTCGAAGAACTGTGAGATAGGAGTATTATAGTGGAAACAACAGAGGAAAAGACAGATAATGCCGGACTGCCGGAAGGCCTTACCCCTTCTGAGATTGTCAGCAGGCTTGATAACTATATCATCGGCCAGAACAAGGCAAAGCGCTTTGTGGCTGTGGCACTCCGCAACCGCCAGCGGAGAATTAAGCTGCCGGAAGATATCCGTGAGGAAGTTGCGCCGAAAAACATCCTCATGATTGGACCGACAGGCGTAGGCAAGACAGAGATAGCCCGCCGCCTTGCCCGTCTTTGTGGCGCACCTTTCCTGAAAGTGGAAGCCACTAAGTATACGGAAGTCGGCTATGTGGGGCGCGATGTAGAGAGCATGGTGCGGGATTTGATGGCTGTCGGCTACAGCATGGTAAAAGCAGAGCAGCAGGAAAAGCTCAAGGCAAAGGCTGAACCTATGGTTGAAGAGCAGCTGCTCGACCTGCTTTTGCCCGGCAGCATGTCCAAAAAGCCAGACGGCAATGGCAAGCAAAAGGCAAATGTCCACATCCTCGGAAACATTTTTGGCAACGACAGCCCCGTGCAGGGGGGCATTATCAAGATAGATATGCCAAAGAAACCTGCTGAGGAAGAGGAAAAAGCCGTAGAGCAGGTGCAGGAAAAGCAGGAGCCTGAAGAGCAGGCAGCCGAGGAAGAAAAAGCTGAAAATATGCGCGAAACCCGCGAAAAGTTCCGCCAGATGCTTCGTGACGGCAAGCTTGAAGACCGCATGGTTGACATCACTGTTCATCAGCAGCCTCACTTTGGCGGTGTGGAGATGTTTGCCGGTGGTTCCCCGGAGGACATAGAGGCAGGCATCAGCGGTCTGCAGGAAATGCTCATGGGAGGGCGCAGCCGCCGCAAGACGCTGCCTATCCATGATGCCCGCCAGATACTGCTCGCCCAAAATCTTGACAACCTTACGGACAGCGACAAGGTTGCAGACGAAGCAAAGCAGCGCGTAGAGCAAAGCGGCATCATCTTTATCGATGAGATAGACAAGATAGCCACAAAGGGGGGAGAAGGCGGCAGGCAGGATGTCAGCCGCGAGGGCGTGCAGCGAGACATTCTCCCCATCGTGGAAGGAAGCGACATCAACACCAAGTGGGGGGTAGTGAACACCACGCACATACTCTTCATCGGTGCGGGAGCTTTCAGCGTGTCTGCGCCGAGCGACCTTATTCCTGAGCTGCAGGGACGCTTCCCCCTGCGTGTGGAACTCGATGCGCTTAAGAAAGAAGATTTCAAGCGCATCCTGACAGAGCCAAAGAACGCGCTTATAAAGCAGTACAAGGCGCTTTTGGGGACGGAGGGTGTTACCTTGGAGTTTACCGAGGAAGCCGTTGACCACATGGCGTTTATTGCTGAGGACGTGAATTCCCATGCGGAAAACATAGGTGCCCGCCGCCTGCATACGATAATGGAAAGCGTCCTTGAAGACTTGAGCTTTTCCGCCGACCAGCACCGCGGTGAGACAATCACCATTGACAAGGCTTATGTGGACGAAAAACTCAAGGGCATTATGCAGGATCAGGATTTGGAACGCTACATACTCTAGCTGAGTGGGCGATGTCTTTTTTAAGGCATCGCTCATAAAATTTATAATTGCTTCCTCTTAATGATAAACTTTATTTCAAAAATTCCGATAAGGGTAGTATGGGAATGAATAGTTTTGTTAATTCAGTGGATTTACTTCACCGCGAGCTTGACGTGCAGTCATTGCGTTATCAGGTAACGGCAAACAATATTGCCAACAGCGAGGTCCCGAATTATAAGAGGCAGAGCGTCAATTTTGAAAGCGAGCTGAAACGCGCTTTTGAGTCTCGTGACAACAGCCACAACGCATTCAAGATGCAGACGACTGACGAACGCCATATCAAGAGCGAAGCTCCTCGTGACTGGCGCAAGGTGGAGCCGCGCCGCGTTACTGATTATACAACAACTGAAAGCCCGAATGGTAACAATGTAAATGTGGAAGAAGAAGCCATGAACATTGCGCAGATTCAGATGCAATACAGACTGCTCAGCCAGCTGGAAGACTTCCAGTTTGGTCAGGTTGATATTGCGATGAAGTCTCTGCACTAATTAAGACGGTAGAGTAAAGAGGAGTATTATATGGGTCTTTTTACGAGTATGAATATTGCGGCGACAGGCATGACTGCCGAGCGTCTGCGGACGGATGTCATCAGTAACAACATTGCTAATGCTTCCAGCACCCGCACTCAGGAGGGCGGCGTCTACCGCAAGAAAACAGTTATCTTTGAACCCATCGCGAGCGAGCATCCTGTGTGGCATTCCCCGTTTACGAGCGCTGATCAGGACAACGGTCCGGGAAAGGGTGTGCGGGTAAAGCGCATCATGGAAGATACCACTCAGGGGCGCATGGTCTATGACCCAAGCCATCCCGATGCCATCAAGTCTGGTCCCAACAAGGGCTATGTGGAATATCCGAACGTCAACATCGTGAACGAGATGGTCAATATGATAAGTGCGAACCGTGCCTACGAAGCAAACAGCGCGGTTATTGAAGGCAGCAAGGATATGTTTGCTTCTGCCCTGAGTATTGGCCAGTAGGAGTAAGATAGATGTTTGATATTTCTTTTGGCACGTTGGAATTGCAGCGTTCTGACCCTGCCCATCTGGGCACGGCGCCGCTTTCCACAAGCAGCATTGGCGCTGTTCCCGAAGAAGCGGGCAGGACAAAAGGCGCTTTCGAGAGCTATCTGCTTGAAGCCGTGGAGTCTCTCAACGGCAAGCAGGTTGAGGTGAACAAGCTGCAGGAAAAGCTCATAACCGAGCCAGACAGCGTGGACATCCATGACGTGACTATTGCTGTGGCAAAGGCAAAAATGTCGCTGAACCTTGCGCAGACGGTCATTGACCGCGTTGTGTCTGGGTGGACAAACCTGTCGCAGAATAAATAGTACATAGGGCGAGTATGTTCGCTTTAAGTCCCACTATAGCTTAAGGCGAGCATTTCTTGATAAACCAGCATTTTCAGACTTTTCAAAAGAAGGTGGTGGTGCTATAATATGAAAACTGCATCCATATAATGATGGTGGGAAACATTGTATGAGGTGTTATTCGTTCACGGGAGGGGAAGATGAACGAATGGTTTAAAAATTCTTTTGGAACCATTAAAGAAAAGTGGGGAAAGTGGACGTTAGTCCAGAAAATTGTCTTGGTAGCCTTGATCGCCGCTGTGGTGCTGGCGATTATCATGCTGCTGACTTTTTCTTCCAAGCCAACAACGGTGCGGCTCTTTAATTCGCCCGTTACTGATGAAAATGCGCGGGAACGCATTCTGACTCGTCTTGATCAGGACAATGTGAAGGCATTTGTGTCTCAGGACGGCTACATCTCGGTGGAGGACGAGAAAACTGCGAAGAAGTACCGCAGCAAGCTCGTTGCCGAGGGATTGGAGCCTGCCCAGCGTGATCCTTTCAGTCTTTTCAACACAAACAAGTGGACTCGCAATGACTTTGATGACAAAGTGTCTTGGATAAACTTGCAGCAGCAGCGTGTGGAAGAGCATCTCTTGCAGATGGACGGCATAGACCGCGCACACGTAGAGCTTGCCATTCCTGACACCACTCTCTTTTCGGAAGACCAGAGTCCCGTGACTGCAAGCGTTATTTTGAAAGAATCTCCCGGCAGCGATATACTGTCAAGCCGCAGTGCGGTGAAGGGGCTTGAGCGCATCATTATGCGCAGCGTGGAAGGACTCACCGCAGAGAATATCACCATCACTAATGGTGCGACCGGTCTGCAGGTAAATGATTTTGAAGGTCTCGAATCTGTTGATGAGGTGAACCTCACCAAGCGCGAACAGGCGGAAATTCGCAAGCTTGAAACGGACTATGCCGCTTCAATTATGACTCAGCTTCGCGGTATCTTTGGCGAGGACCGCGTCACCATTGCGAACGTAAAGTTTGAGATGGATATGTCAAAGAAAGAGATTGTGGAGGATGTCGAGTACAAGCCTTTTGTGAAGAAGCAAGATAATCCTTCCACTCCTTATGACGACAGCGAAATCCTCGATAGCACTCCCATATCGCAGGAAAAAATAACCAAGGAGTGGAATGGAACCGGCTATAATCCCGAAGGTCCTGCTGGAGTTGAAGGGCAGAATCCTCCCGTCTATGATGATATGTCCAACGTCATTGGACGTACTACGGAAGAGGGAACTAAAACTAACTTCGCCGTGGGCAAGACAGTGACAAGAGGCAATGTCCGTCCCACTATAAAGCAGCGTACTGTCTCTGTGAACATCGATGGTACGTATGAGAAGGAAGTTGATGACAAGGGGCACTACGTCCTTGACAAGGGCGGTACCCGCATAAAGAGGACTTACGTTCCGGTAAGCGCTGAGGATTTGGCACAGGCGGAACGGCTCGTCAAGGCTACGCTTGCTGCCTATGATGCTTCCCGCGATGACAAAGTGGAAGTGACAAGTATCCAGATTGACCGCAGCAAGCAGTTTGAGGCAGAGGATGCCGCATTCTTCCGTGCGCAGCAGACAAGGCGTACCCTGTTGCTGGTGCTTGCGGGCATAGCCATTGTGCTTGTAGCATTCATCATCTTCCGCCTTATCAGCCGCGAACTGGAAAGGCGCAGGAGGCTCCGCGAGGAAGAGCTTCTGCGCAAGCAGCAGGCAGAGCGCGAACAGGCGCTGTGGGACGCAAAGCAGGACGGCATGGAAGTTACCATGTCCGTGGAAGAGCGCAAGCGGCAGGAACTTCAGGAACAGGCAATTGCACTTGCGAAGGAGCACCCCGAAGACGTGGCTATGCTTATTCGCACGTGGCTTAGAGAGGAGGCTTAATGTATGTCTGACGATAAAGCTCATGACAAGCTCAAAGGTGGCGGAGGGGGTGGCAAAAAGAAAAGCGGCTTGAAAGATTACAAGAGCCTGACCGGACGCCAGAAGGCTGCCATCTTCCTGGTGTCGCTTGGAAGCGAAGTTTCCTCCGAGGTGATGAAGCACCTGCGTGAAGACGAGGTGGAAACCCTTACCTTTGAGATTGCCCGCCTTGATTCCGTTGATGCAGACTTCAAGGAGCAGGTGCTGGAGGAATTCCAAGAGCTGATGCAGGCGCAGAACTTTATCACCACGGGTGGTATTGACTTTGCGCGCGAGCTTTTGGAGAAGTCTCTCGGCAGCCAGAAGGCCATTGACATCATCAACAGGCTCACAAGCAGCCTGCAGGTTCGTCCGTTCGATTTTATCCGCCGCACGGATCCTGCGCACCTCTTAAACTTTGTACAGCAGGAATATCCGCAGACTATTGCGCTTATCCTTGCCTACCTCGACCCCCAGAAGGCTGCCGTCATTTTGCAGAACCTTCAGCCGGAAGTGCAGCCAGAGGTGTCCAAGCGCCTTGCGACGATGGACCGCACGTCGCCTGACGTTCTGCGCGAAGTGGAGCGCGTGCTTGAAAAGAAGCTGTCTACGCTCTCCAGCGAAGACTACACCGCAGCCGGTGGTGTTGATGCCATCGTTGAAATCCTCAACCTCGTTGACCGTTCTTCTGAGAAGGCGATCATCGAAACCCTGGAAGAGGAAGATCCAGAACTTGCGGAAGACATCAAGAAGAGGATGTTTGTCTTCGAGGATATCGTTATGCTCGACGACCGTGCAATTCAGAAAGTGCTGCGTGAAGTTGACCAGCAGGAGCTTGCAAAGGCTCTTAAGGCTGTAGATACGGAAGTGCAGGACAAGATTTTCCGCAATATGTCTAAGCGTGCGGCAAGCATGCTTAAGGAAGATATGGAATTTATGGGACCTGTGCGTCTTAAGGATGTTGAAGAAGCACAGCAGAAGATAGTTTCAGTCATCAGGCGTCTGGAAGACAGCGGCGAAATTGTTATTGCCCGTTCTGGTGATGATGAGCTGGTTGAATAAGGAGAAAAGGTATGGCCCAGACTGTATTCAGACAAAATCAGATAAACAATGTGGAAGGAAGCACTATGCTTACGCTTCCGCATATATACGCCCCTGTTGTCGAGGAACCTGAGGAGGTTGAACCTGAGTATACCGGGCCGTCCGTTGAGGATATAAAGCGTGAGATTGAAGAGCTCCGCAGCCATTGGGACGAGGAAAAGGCCCAGATGCTTGCGAAAGCTCAGGCTGAGGCGGACGTGATCATCAAGAATGCTGAAAACACGGCTTTTGAGGAGATCAAACGCCAGAGCGATGAGGCTTCTGTTATCCGCAACGCCGCCAAAGAGGAGGCTGCCTCCGTCATTGCTGATGCAAAGCAGCAGGCTCAGAAGATTCTCGCCGATGCGAAAGCTCAGGAGCAGTCCCTGATTTCAAAAGCCCAGAACCAGGGCTCAGAGCAGGGGCGCGCCGAGGGCTTTGATGCTGGCAAGGCGGAAGTTGACCGCCTTGTGGAGCGTGTCCACAAAATCATTGAAGCCGTGCAGAACAAGCGGCAGGAAATCCTCGACAGCACCGAGCAGCAGATTGTTGACTTGGTTATCCTCATGACGCGCAAAGTGGTGAAGATTATGAGCGAGAACCAGAAGAGCGTCATCATGTCCAATGTCGTGCAGGCTCTGAAGAAGGTGAAGGGACGCGGCGATGTGACCTTGCGGGTGAACCTCGCTGATATCAAGCTTACCACGGAACACATTCAGGATTTTATCCGCGAAGTGGAGAATATCAAGAATATCACTGTGGTGGAGGATAGCTCCGTGGAAAAGGGAGGCTGTATTGTGGAGACAGACTTCGGCGCTATTGATGCACGCATTGCCAGCCAGCTTGGCGAGCTTGAATCAAAGATTTTGGAAGTATCTCCCATAAAGACAGTTGATAAGGCGGAGCTAAAAAATCCCAACAGTTAGAAAGAAAAGAGGGGGTGGGGCTCATGTCTTTCTTTGACAAATACATAAAGACTGTAGAACGTATAGATACAATCAAATACACAGGCGTTGTCAGCGCAGTGAAGGGGCTCACCATAGAAAGCAGGGGCCCCCGTTGCGTTATTGGCGAAATCTGCCGCATAAATATTTCCAGCAGGCACACGAGCATACTCGCGGAGGTTGTTGACCTTGAAGAGAACGTTGTGCGCCTCATGCCCTATGGCAGCACGCAGGGGCTAGAGGTGGGCAACGAAGAGGTAGCAAGCGGGCATGTGCTGGAAGTGCCGGTGGGCAATGGCTTGCTTGGCCGCGTCATCGACGCTACGGGTGTTCCCTATGACGGCAAAGGTGATCTAGCCCCCGAGGATTATTATCCCGCTATTGCAAGTCCGCCAAATCCCATGCTGCGCAAGCCGGTGGACAGGCGTATTGTCACCGGCGTGCGTGCCATTGATGGCTTGCTTGCGGTGGGCAAGGGGCAGCGCATCGGCATTTTTGCGGGGAGCGGCGTGGGCAAAAGCACCCTGATGTCGATTATTGCGCGCAACACGAATGCGGACATCAACGTCATCGGACTCATCGGCGAACGTGGCCGTGAGGTGATGGATTTTATCAACCGCGACCTAGGCGAAGAAGGGCTGAAACGCTCGGTGCTTGTCGTTGCGACGAGCGACCAGCCTTCGATTGCCCGTCTGAGGGCAGCCTATGTGACTACCGCCATTGCTGAATATTTTCGCGACCAAGGCAAAGACGTCATGCTTATGTTTGACAGCGTAACCCGCTTTGCCCATGCGCAGCGGGAAATTGGACTTGCCACAGGGGAGCCGCCTGCACAGCGCGGCTATCCGCCAAGCGTCTTTGATATGCTGCCTAAGCTCTTGGAACGCACGGGAACGAATGACAAGGGAAGCATCACCGCCTTCTATACGGTGCTGGTCGATGGCGACGATATGGACGAGCCTATTGCCGACAAGGTGCGCGGTACCTTGGACGGGCACATTGTCTTGAAGCGCTCGCTTGCCGACAGACAGCACTATCCCGCCATAGATGTCCTTGGAAGCATCAGCCGTCTGCACAAGCGCGTGTCCGGACCGCAGACGCTTAAAGCCCTGCAGCAGGTAAAGCGCTGGATGGCAGATTATGCTGAGCAGGAAGAGATGATTCTTGCCGGTGTTTACCAGAAAGGCAATTCCCCCGCAATCGATATGGCTATCGACAAGCATGCCGCCATAGAAGAATTCCTCTGCCAGGAGGAGCGGGAACACTGCACCATAGAAGATACCCTGAAAAAGCTTTCTGCCCTGAGCGGCATAGACATTCCCCCGTCTGAGTATGTGGAAAGCCCTGTTGTGCGGGTTGATATGCGTATATGAAGCGCTTTTCCTATTCCCTGCAAAAAATTCTGGAGCTTCGCGCCTTTGAGCGCAAAGAGGCAGAAGCTGAGCTGGGCAAGGTGAACGCGCAGATTGCCCTTGTCCAGCGGGACTTAGACCTCATCGCCGAGCGA
This sequence comes from uncultured Treponema sp., assembly GCA_937885235.1. GTDB lineage: Bacteria > Spirochaetota > Spirochaetia > Treponematales > Treponemataceae > Treponema_D. Next base: position 7,554 of record CAKZZK010000226.1, on the reverse strand, counting down.
TGGCGCAGTACCCAGCAGCAGATGGATGCCGCCTATCAGGACACGATGCTCATGGCGAACGGACATTCATACCTTGTCCTGCTGACGCAAAAAAAAGAAAACTGTCTTGAACGCCTTGCTGTCCTGCAAATGGAAGCGGAAGAGAAAAAAGAGCTGGTCCGCAAGGCAATGCAAAAAGAAAAGGTTCTTGAAAAATTACAGGACAGCCGCTTTGCCACATGGAAAGCAGATGTCCTCAAAGAAGAAGAACTGGCTGTCGATGACGTGGTGACAGCCAGATATGGCACCAATGCTCAATAATGGAACGCCGAACCGCCAATAAATTCCCTTATAATTGACTGCCCGGGTACTGCCGTAGCCGGAATGGTAGAGAAATTGTTCAGGAACTGGAGCAATCTGTCTGCTTCGCTGAACTCCGCCTGAAGCGGGGTGACGCAGCGCAAGAGGGGCTCCGCGTACACCTTGAGCACGGGAATCTCATAATCAAGCGCCGTGTTCAGCATGGCATCCGCATTGTTCTGGAAGGGGAAAATGTGCAGCCGTTCGCCGCGCTGTACATTGTTCCACATGGCTATGGTGTCTGCCGCGCTTTTCCCGCGGAACTGTGCGTCGCGCACAATGCGGCGGATAAGGCGGTTGTCGCTCGTTGCTATGCGGTTGTGGTCGTCAAGGTTGAGCTGGGTGAGCGCGGAAAGATAGATCTTGAACTTCTTGTCGGCGGGAACCAGAGGCGTGAGCCTGTCATTCAGCCCGTGTATGCCCTCCATCACGAGGATGTCGTTCGGACCAAGGCTCATCTCGTCTCCCTTGAAATAGCTTACCCCCTTGTGAAAGTCATAGGAAGGCAGCTTGATTGTCTTTCCTGCAAAGAGATCGACAAGATTTTCATTGAGCATCTGGATATTGAGCGCTTCAAGGCACTCGTAATCGTAATCCCCATTTTCATCCCTCGGCGTCTGATCTCGCCCCACATAGTAGCTGTCAAGGCTGATGACCTTTGGCTTATAGCCAATAGCTTCCAGCTGCAGCGCCAGCTTCTTGCTCGTCGTGGTCTTGCCCGAAGACGACGGGCCTGCGATGAGCACTACCTGAGCCGTCCCCCGCGCGTGGATCTGGTCGGCAATGTCGGACATGCACTTTACCTGAAGGGTTTCGGTTATGTTGATGAAATCGTTTACCTTGCGGTCGTGAATCAGCTCGTTGAGCGAAGCCGCAGAGGTGACGTTCAGCTGCTTGCCCCATGCCTTGTAGCGCTTGTAGATTTCAAAAAGCTTAGGCTGGTCTTTAAATTCCGGCAGACTGTTCGGGTCTGCATGGCTGGGAAAGCGCAACAGGAAGCCTTCCTGATACGGCATAAGGTCAAAGACATTGAGCATGCCGGTATTGCTTACCAGAGGTCCAAAATAGAGGTCGGAAAATGCTTCCAGATGGTTTATGCGGATGCGGGCAGGACAGCGGTAGTTGAGCTGCTTGCGCGTTTCCGTCAGGCAGAGCTTTTCAAAGAGCTCGCATGCCTCCTCATAGGAGATAAAATCCGTCGAAATAACTTCATCCTCATTGATGATGCGGTACATTTCCGCTTTCAGAAGCTCTATTTCCTCCACCATGATGGGGTGGCCGTTTTCAATAGTGTAATAATAGCCGTAGCCTAAGCTGTGCCCCACAAGCAGCCTTGCACCGGGAAAGAGATTGTGTGCAGCCGTGGCAAGCACGAAGCAAAGTGAGCGCCTGTAGATTTCCGCGCCTTCCGCCGTGTTGTCATACACCGGACGGACACTTGCAGAGATGTTGATCGGGCTGTATAAGGAACAAATTTCGTTATTTACCCTCACGGCAAGTATTTTATGCCCGTTACCGTCAAGACGGTTCAGAACCGTGACAGGGGTAACTTCATCTTCCGCTTCCATAGTGGAATGGTCTGGAAAGGTTAAAGTAATTTGCTTCATACCCCTATTATAGTATAGTTTTGGAATAATTCAAGAAAAATTTTTGTTATTCTCTCTTTTGCTTATTACTGGCAGTGCCGATACATAAAGAGTAAGCGACTTGTTAAGACAAAAAAGAGGTGCAGGATGATTAGAGGATGGTATATTGGCGCGAGTGGAATGAATGCCCAGCAGGACAGGCTGGACACAATTTCCAACAACTTGGCAAATGTCGATACGACAGGCTTTAAGAAGGAAACGACAGCCTACAAAGAATTCAGCCAGCTCTTGCTGCGGCGCACAAAGGCTGATGGTGTGTATAAAAATACATTCGGTTCCGCAGATGCAGCTCCCATTATCGGCAAACTTGGACTGGGCGTAGAGACAAATGAGCTGTATACAGATTTCAGCCAGGGTTCCTTTAAATCGACAGACACCAACACCGACTTTGCATTGAGCGGCGAGGGCTTTTTCGTCGTTCAGACTCCCGATGGCGAACGCTATACGCGCAACGGCAATTTCCTTCTGGGAAAGGAAGGCATCCTGCTTACAAAAGAGGGCTATCCCGTGCTTGGCGAAAACGGCCCCATCCATGTGCCCGACGATAAATTCATTGTCAACAGAGACGGTATGATATACACACGGCAGGACAATACCTTGGTGGACCGTTTCAAGCTGGTGCGCTTTGACAATGAGCGCTACTTGAAAAAGCAGGGCTCTTCGCTCTGGAATACAAATAACATTGCGGGTGACTACCACATTGCGGAAGGCGATGAGCGCCCCCAGATATTGCAGGCATACACAGAGACAAGCAACGTAAACGTAGTGAACGAAATGGTTCAGATGATAGAAGTGAACCGCGCATACGAAGCAAACCAGAAGTCCATTCAGACAGAAGACAGCATGGTTGACACGCTGTGGTCAAAAGTTGCCAAGGTACAGCGTTAACAAAGGCGAAGAAGGAGTGTAATATATGGTAAGAAGTTTGTGGAATGCAGCCACGGGCATGAACGGGCAGCAGATGAACATCGACACTATTTCCAACAATCTCTCAAACGTCAACACGACAGGCTTTAAGCAGCACCGTGCCGAATTTGAGGACTTGATATATCAGGACATCAAGCGCGCCGGAACTCCTGCCACAGAGGATACGGTGACTCCTGTCGGGCTTCAGGAAGGTTCCGGCGTCAAGGTTGCCGCCACCCAGCGGATTATGTCCCAGGGCTCCTTGCAGGCGACAGGTGTGGACACTGATATCGCCATTGTCGGCGACGGCTTTTTCCGCGTCGAGCAGTATGACGGCAGCTGGGCATACACCCGCGATGGTTCCTTCAAGGTGGATTCAAACGGCCAGCTGGTGAACGCCAACGGCTTGCGCGTCATTCCCGAAATCATCCTGCCGGAAGGCTTTATGCTGCACACGCTTTCAGTGAGCGACGATGGTCGCGTGAGCGTGCGCGTAAACGGAGAGCAGGAAGCAATTCAGGTAGGGCAGTTAGAGCTCTACCGCTTCCCGAATGCCGTCGGCCTTGAAAACGCAGGCGACAACCTCTATAAAGTGACAAATGCTTCCGGCGCGCCGATTGCCGCAAGACCGGGCTTTGAAGGAATGGGTGTTACCAAGCATAAATTCTTGGAAATGAGCAATGTCTCTGTGGTAAACGAGATGGTGCAGATGATTGTGGCTCAGCGTGCCTATGAGTTCAATTCCAAGGCAATCCAGACAAGCGACAATATGCTGCAGACCGCAGTTGGCTTGAAGCGCTAAGGGAAGTAAGCAATGGATATACAGGGCATTAACAGCTTTTCAGCCTCATCCCCCCTCGCCGATTCCCATGCGCTTATGGACGCGGCGAAGAGCAAGAGCGAAAGCGGCAAGTTTCTAGACCTCGTCAATTCAATGCGGCAAAAAACGGTGCCTACCGTCGCTTCCAGCCAGATTTCATCTACCCGCCGCCTGACGGGGGATTACACACAGGGCTTTGCGGGCACCTACACCTCCGAAAAGGACAAGCACGCCAAGCCGCAGGGACTTGCCGCAACAGTGCGCACAAGCAAGGGGGCTGAACCCGTCATAGACAAGACCTCTGCCCTTTACGAGCAGTCCATGGAGCTTGAAAACTATATGGTAAAGATGATGCTTTCTTCCGCCCGCAAGACCATACAGAAAAGCGACCTTCTGGGAAAGGAAAACAGCTACGCCCGCGATATGTACGAGGATATGCTGTACGACAACTACGCCGAAGCGCTCACAAAGAACGCGAGCCTCGGACTTGCAGACCAGATATACATTGAGCTTTCAGGCCAGCGCTAAAAGCTAGGCGCTTGAAAGAAAAAGCCCGGTGGCAGCTGCCATCGGGCTTCTTTATTTATTTTGCTTTAGTATTTTTTGTCGGCATAGCCGATCCAGCCCTCATTTTCAATGAGCGCCTTTTCAAAGCCCTCCAGTTTGAAGGGGTAGCTGGTGGAAAGAGAGCCTGCAATGAGCTTTACCTTCCAGGTGCCGTCTTCCCGCTGCTCGATTTTGCATTCGGTGTCCTTGCTTGCAAAGCTGCGGAACATATCGTCGATGTCCCTTCTGGGCATATCGAGGGCGAGCAGGCCGCAGTTGTACATATTCTGGCGGAAAATGCGGGCAAAGTTCACCGCAATGACGCAGTAAATGCCGTTTACTTCCAGTGCCCAGGGAGCGTGCTCGCGGCTTGACCCACAGCCAAAGTTTTCCCGCGTGATGATAACCTTTTTGCCGGAAATATCCGTCTTGGGGTTAAAACCATCCAGCTTCAAATCTTCGAGCAGGTAGGGTTTTAATGCCTGCTTTGTATTCTCAGTGAGATACTTGGCAGGGATGATTTCGTCAGTGTTAATGTCTGAGCGGTCAAGAAATAAAACTGATCCACCAAACTGTTTCATTGCATTCCTCTTTTGTCGTTTATATTGGAAGCGCTAAAAAGCGAAGCCTTTAGCGCTCTCCTATTCGCCTTTAAAAAAGGCGGAATTTGTAATAGTACCCGCTATTGCCGTTGCAGCGGCAGTAGCCGGACTCATCAGATGCACCATGCCGCCCTTGCCCATGCGCCCGTTAAAATTACGGTTCGTCGTGGAGGCGCAGACCTCTCCCTCTGCCAGAACACCGTTGCTCATGCCGAGACAGGCGCCGCAGGTGGGGTTCGTGACGCAGAAACCCGCATCCATAAAGATAGAAATAAGCCCCTCGTCCAGAGCCATCTTGTAGATTTTCGGCGTCGCAGGAGAGACAATCCCCCTCACGCCGTCTGCTACGTGATGCCCCTTGAGCACCTGTGCGGCAATCCGCAAGTCCGAGATGCGCCCATTGGTACAGCTGCCGATATACACCTGATCAACCTTTGTGCCCGCCATCTCAGATACTTTCTTTATTTGGTCAGGCTTATAATTTATTGTACAAACAGGAACGAGATTTGACAAGTCGAAAGTGTAAACTTTCTCGTAACTTGCATCAGCATCGTCACACCACTTGCTGTATTCCTTGAGTGCGTCTTCCTTGCTCGCAAACTCATCCTTGATGAATGGCCAGAGGTAGTTCACCGTCTTCATATCCGGAAAGCAAATGCCACTTGTCGCGCCCGCCTCTACAGCCATATTGCAGATGGTCATGCGCTCTTCCATGTCAAAATTGTCAACCACGGGACCGGTAAATTCCGCGACGCAGTTGGTGGCGCCGTTCACGCCGATCTGTCCGATCAGGAAGAGGATGACGTCTTTTGCATAAACGCCTTCCTTCAGCTTGCCGTTGAGCACGAATTTAATCGCCTTTGGCTCGCGGAAAGAGCACACGCCCTTAAGGATGCCCACTTCCAAGTCAGTGGTGCCCACTCCCGCCGCAAAAGCGCCGAAAGCGCCGTGGGTGCAGGTGTGGCTGTCCCCCATGATGACGGTAAAGCCGGGACGCACATAGCCCTTCTCGGGAAAGATGGCATGGCAGACGCCGTTTGCGCCGATGTCGAAGAAGTCCTTTATGTCGTTCCGCCGCGCCCAGTCACGGAGAATTTTTTCCTGCATGGCGCATTTAGAGTCCTTAGCCGGAGTTACGTGGTCAATGACTGCCTTTATCTTTGTCTTGTCAAAGACCCTGTCCTTGCCCCGTTCCACCAAGTCGTTGATGGCGATGGGGGTAGTGATTTCGTGGCAGAATACGCGGTCAAGCTTGAGAATGTTTGTTCCTTCAAATGGTTTTTCCACCAGATGGGCATCGAATATCTTTTGTGCGATAGTTTTTCCCATAGATTACCTCTGTATAGTGTTGATAATGATGAAGTATATGTAGTATTTGCGAATTAAACAAGTGGGAGGAAAGCGCATTTACGAAACCACATTCTGGGGCTGTCCGTCAATAAACGCCTGCAGGTTTGCAACCACGATGTCCAAAAGACGCTGACGGGTTTCCACCGCCGCCCATGCGATGTGCGGAGTCAGCAGGCAGTTCGGAGCGCCATAGAGGGGATTGCCCGCATTCATCGGCTCTTCAAGGACAACATCAGCGGCATAGCCCGCTATGCTGCGAGTAACGAGCGCATCCCGTACCGCCGCCTCGTCAACCAGACCACCCCTCGCGGTATTGATGAGGTATGCCGACGGCTTCATTAAAGAAAGGCTTTCCTTGTTTATGAGCCCCTTTGTCTGGGGGGTGAGGGGGGCATGGAGCGAGACAAAATCCGAATTTTTGAGAAGCGTTTCAAAATCAACAGAGACAACGCCCTCTTTGGGTGTCCGCGTGCAGACAAGGACCTTCATGCCGTAAGCCTTTGCAATCTGTGCCACACGGCTTCCTATGCTGCCGTAGCCGAATATGCCCAAGGTCTTCCCTGCCAGCTCCATGAGGGGGAGCTGCCAGTAGCAGAAATCCTTCGCCTTTATCCAGTCGCCTGCCATAACGCTGTCGGAATGGAGCTGTACATGGCAGGCAAACTCGCTGAGGTAGGCAAAGACCAGCTGCGCTACCCCCGCGGTGCTGTATGAAGGCACGTTCGTCACCGTCACCCCGTGGCGGCGGCATGCCTCTATGTCGATAACATTGTAACCTGTTGCCTGTACGCCAATGTAGCGCAGGGAACTGCATCGGGCAAGTATATCTTCATCGATGGTTATCTTGTTTAGAAGTATGGCGTCGCTGTTTCCTATCCGCGCTACTACATCCTGTGCGTCGGTACGCGGATAGACAGTGACAGTTCCAAACTTTTCCAGAACCTTCCAAGATAAGTCGCCGGGATTTAAGGCATTCCCGTCAAGAACAGTAATCGTCATTATCGTTTATGCAAGCACTGTTACGCCTGCCCCCTCGATTGCCGCAGTTACCGCGGCTTCGGCGGCATCGTCACAGTCAACAAAAACCTGGCATTTGGCAGGAGTAGCTTCCACACTCGTAACTCCGGCAATAGCTTTTACCGCCGCCGTAACCTTTGCAGCGACATCATCGTCATCCATTCCTGTAACATAAATTTTTTTCTGCATCAGTAACTCCCAGAAATTTTATAATAACATTATAAAACGGCTATCTGTTTTTTTCAAGTAAATTTTGTGCTGTGCGGCCAAGCTTATTATTCGTAAGGGAATTTGTCGCAAGAATTCGAAAGCGACTTTGTCGTATATA
>CAKZZK010000225.1 GCA_937885235.1 uncultured Treponema sp. | reverse complement strand
GGCAACGGCGGAAAAGCATCATATTTCAAAAACTGCGCTGATTATCATCGGGGACGCCGTCTCCCACAGGGCGTATATGCGCTCAAAACTCTATGACCCTGCGTTCAGCACCGGCTGGCGGCAGGGGGACAAAGCATAATGGACATACACATCCTCTGCTTTAGCGCAGGGGGCGAGGAGCTGGCACGCAAGCTGCAAAACAAGCTTCTTGCCTTTTACCGCGTCGTCTCCCTTGCTTCCGCGCGGAAAGATTGCGAAGGGATAGCCCGCGCGGGGCTTTCAGAGTGGACGGAAGCACACTTCCGCCACGGGAACGCGCTCGTGTTCGTCGGTTCCTGCGGCATAGCGGTGCGCGGCATCGCACCCTTCGTAGCCGACAAGGCACAGGACCCCGCAGTGCTCGTGATAGACGAAAAAGGACGCTTCGTCATCCCCTTGCTTTCCGGACACATCGGCGGGGCAAATGCCCTTGCCCGAAAGATTGCCCCGCTGACGGGGGGAACTGCGGTGCTCACGACCGCCACCGATGTGCAGGACCTGCTTGCCATCGATGTGCTTGCCACGGAAAACGGGCTGCACATTTCGGACATGGCGCTTGCAAAGGCTTTTTCTTCCCGCCTGCTCGCCACGGGGAAGGCGGCTCTGTATATTCCCCCCACCGTAAAAGAAGAAATCATCATCGAAGGGCTTCCCCCGCCGGAACTTGAACTTCGCTATGCTCCGATAGAAGCTATCCCCCCAAATGACAGCCGCGCCATATCCTGCATATCCCCCTTTGCAGAGAAAAGCGCAATCCTGAATTTAATCCCCCCCTGCCTTGTGCTGGGTATCGGCTGCCGGAAAGGAAAATCGCCAGACGAGCTTGCCGCCTTTGTCGGTGAAAACCTTGCCGCCTTGAAGCTTTCCCCCTTTGCGGTAAGGCAGATTGCCTCGGTAGACGTAAAGCGGGACGAAGCGGGGCTTATCGCTCTGGCTGAGCGTTACAGGGCGGCTTTCACCACCTTTTCTGCGGAAGTCCTGCGGGTTGTGCCGGGGGACTTCGCCTCGTCTGCTTTTGTGGAGCGGAGCGTAGGCGTGGACAACGTATGCGAGCGGGCGGCGGTGGCGGCAGGCGCAGAACGCCTTTTGCTTGGAAAGACGGTGCGCGATGGCATGACGCTTGCCATAGGCATAGCGAAATACAGAATCACCATGGGAGAACAGTAATGCAGACGCTGATTGTGGCGGGCATAGGTCCCGGCTCTTACGGGCAGCTGACACAGGAGGTCGTGCAGGCTTTGTCTGATTGCGACTGCGTGGTTGGCTATCCCTTATATCTTGACTTGCTCCGTCCGCATTTTCCCGAGAAATCATACCTCGGAACAGCCATGAGGCAGGAGGAAGAGCGCTGCAGGCTTGCTTTGGAGCAGGCTTCCGGCGGGAAAAAGGTCGTCTTTGTCTGCGGAGGAGACGCAGGGGTCTACGGGCTTGCGGGACTGATTCTTGAGCTTGCCCAAGGCTATCCCTCAGTAAAAATCCGCGTGCAGCCGGGCGTGACGGCAGCCCTTGCCGGTGCCGCCCTGCTCGGTGCGCCGCTTGTGCATGATTTTGCCCTCGTGAGCCTGAGCGATGCCCTCACGCCGTGGGAGCTCATAGAGCGCCGCTTGCGCAGTGCCGCCGACGGGGATTTCTGCATTGTCCTCTATAATCCTGCGAGCCACAGGCGCAAAGACCATCTGCGAAAGGCTTGCGACATCCTGCTTGCAGTCCTGCCGCCCGAGCGTCCCTGCGGCTATGCGCGGCAGATAGGCAGGGAGGGGGAATACAGCTACCTGTGCACGCTTTCGGAGCTGAGGGAACAGGAACTCGATATGTTTGCGACGGTCTTCATAGGCAACTCAAGCACGCGCGTGCTGGACGGGCGGCTCGTAACGCCCCGCGGCTACCGTTATGAACGGGAGCACGGCGCATGAACATCTTTATCTTTGCGGGAACGAGCGAGGGACGGGAGCTTGCCTGCTACCTGTCGGAGCACGGGCTTTCCTGCACGGTGAGCGTTGCCACGGAATACGGCGGCAGGCTCCTTCCCTTCCGCAGCGGGATAAGCGTCCTGCAGGGGCGCATGACGGCAAGCGATATGCGCAAAGCCTTTGCGGAGAAGGATTACCGCTGTGTGGTGGATGCGACACACCCCTTTGCGCAGAGCGTTTCTGAGGAAATAGCGCTTGCCTGCAAGGAAGAAGGGCTTTTCTGCCTCCGCTTGTCGCGCAGGACAACAGCGGAAGAAAGTTCTGGTGAGTCCGCCGCCACAGCTCCTGCTATCGTATACTTTGATACGCTGTCCCAAGCCGCCGCGTGGCTTGAGGGGCAGAAGGGAAACATCCTCGTCACGACGGGCAGCAAGGGACTGCCTGAGCTTACGGAGCGCATCACGGAGCCGGAGCGGCTCTATGTGCGGGTGCTGCCCTCTGTAGAAAGCATAAAGCAGTGCACAGACTGCGGCATTGCGGGTAGCCACATCATCGCCATGCAGGGACCTTTTTCCGCAGAGATGAACGCCCTGCTTTTGCGGGAAAGCCACGCCTCTTTCCTGCTCAGCAAGGAGACGGGGCTTGCAGGGGGCTTGGGGGAAAAGCTTGCCGCCGCAGAACAGTGCCGCCTGACGGCAGTGCTCATCAGAAATCCAGAGCGCAATGACAATGCCCGCACAGGGCACGGCTATAGCTTTAGCGAAGTGCTTGCCAGACTGGAAGAGTTGACGGGGCTTTCCCTTCGGGTTCCGAAGCGGCAGATTGTGCTTGCAGGTGTTGGTCCCGCGTCTCCTAAACTGCTCACGGAAGAGGTAAGGCAGGCGTTGGCACGCACGGACGTGATTTTTGCCGCGCCCCGCGTGTTGGAAGGGCTTAGCCGTTTCGCCACGGCTGCATGTGTCCCATATTACCGCTACAGCCAGATAGCCGCCTACTTGGAAGCACATCCTTCTTATAACAGCCCGCTCGTTGCTTTCTCTGGAGACAGCGGCTTTTACAGCGGGGCGGAAAGCTTCCTGCGTCAGGCAAGGGAAGACGGCAACAGCGCCCTGAGCTGTACGATATGCTGCGGCGTTTCTTCCCTCTCCTACTTTGCCGCCCGCATCGGCAGGAGCTGGCAGGACTGGACGCTGCTCAGCAGCCACGGGCGCAGCTGCCCCGTGGTGGAAACGCTCCGCACGCAAAGCCCCTGTTTTCTGCTGCTTTCGGGTACCGCTGATGTGCACAATCTTGGCGCGCAGCTGGAAAAAGCGATGCGCTCCGGGCTTTTGGGCAATGTGCGGGTAACGCTTGCCCGTCAGCTCGCCTGCCCCGACGAGCAGATTTCGCAGCTTTCCCCCGCAGAGCTTGCGGCGGTGGAAGGAGAAGGGCTCTACGTCATGCTCTTGGAACACGATGCCGCCACAGAAGCGAGCCTTGTACCGGGGCTGGACGATGATGCCTTTGTCCGCGCCGCAGTTCCCATCACCAAGAGAGAGCTTCGCACGCTTGTGCTGAGCCGCTTGCAGCTGACAAGCCATGCCATTCTCTATGACATCGGTTCCGGCACCGGCTCGGTGACGGTGGAAGCCGCCCGCATCTGCCGTCAGGGCAAAGTCTTCGCGCTCGACTGCCGCAAGGAAGCTGTGGCGCTCACCAAGGAAAATGCGGAACGCTTCTGCCTGCAAAATGTGGAGGTGCTGCACGCCACAGCCCCAGAAGGACTGGAGCCGCTTCCGCCTCCCACACACGTCTTCATCGGGGGGAGCAAGGGGCAGCTTTCCGCCATCATCGCTGCCGTGCTGAAAAAAAATCCCCGCGCAAGGATTGTGCTCACCGCCGTCACTGTAGAAACGCTTGCCGCCGCGCAAAAAGCCCTCGCAGACCTGCCCGTTTCCAATGTGGATTACCTGCTCGTCTCAGTCAGCAGGGCGGAACAGGTCGGCGGCTATCATCTCTTCAAGGCGCAAAATCCGGTGTATATCATCTCCTGCACGGGGGCGGCAGAAGCATGAATATTCCCCGCGTGATGATTGCGGCTCCGTCAAGCGGCAGCGGAAAAACCCTTGTGACCTGTGCAATCCTGCGCCTCTTGCAAAGGCAGGGGCTTGCCCTGCGCTCTTTTAAATGCGGACCGGACTTCATAGACACCCTCTTCCACAGCAGGGTGCTTTCACTTTCTTCTATTAATATAGATACGTACTTTACGGGGGACGAGCTGAGCCGCGCCCTCTTTGTGGAAAATGCAGCGGGGGGAGATTTCGCCGTCATCGAAGGGGTAATGGGCTTCTTCGACGGTGTGGGAGGCATTTCTCTTCAAGCATCGAGCGCAGACCTTGCCCGCGTTACGCAGACGCCCGTCATACTCGTGGTCGATGCTTCCGGCATGAGCCGCTCCGTGGTGGCGCTCGCCAAGGGCTTCTGCGACTATGACAGCCAGCACCTCATCAGGGGGCTCATCCTTAACAAGGTATCGCCACAGCTCTTTGGGCGCTACAAAAAGCTCATCGAAGAAGAGCTACACCTTCCCGTACTTGGCTGTCTTCCTGCCTGTCCGCAGTATGCATGGAAGAGCCGCCATCTGGGCTTGCTGCTGCCCGAAGAAATCAGCGGCATACAGCAGCAGATCGACGGCGTTGCAGACCTTCTGGCAGAAAATCTGGACCTCGCCCGTCTGAACCGCATTGCGCACGAAGCCCCCGCCCTTGACTGCCGGAGCGCGGACAGGCTCGGGGGGCTGAGCGGGGACAAGCCATACACGGGGCTGCGGATTGCGGTGGCACGGGACGAAGCTTTCTGCTTTTACTACGCGGACAATCTGCGCCTTTTGCAAAAACAGGGGGCGGAGCTCATCTTTTTTTCCCCATTGCACGACAGCTCCCTGCCTGCGGCTGACGGCGCACTGCTCGGCGGCGGCTATCCGGAGCTTCACGCCGCGGAACTGGAGGAAAACAGCTCTCTGCGGCTCTCCCTGAAACAGGCGGTAAGGCAAGGGCTCCCCCTTCTCGCCGAGTGCGGGGGCTTTTTGTACGCACAGGACTCCCTCTGCGACCAGAGCGGCAGGACTTTTGCAATGGCGGGAATCATCGAAGGGCATTCATGGTATACGGGCAAATTGGTACGCTTCGGCTATGCTGAGTTCACAGAAAAGCAGCCGCCGGCGGGAGATGCGCTCTCCATACGGGGCCACGAGTTCCACTATTTTGACAGCAGCAATAACGGCACTGCATACCGGGCGAGGAAAGCGTCAGGAGGGAAGGAGTGGAACTGCATGGTGAGCGAAAACAGCGTGCTTGCCGGTTTCCCCCATCTGTATTACTACGCCGAGCCCCGCTTTGCCCTGCGCTTCCTTGAAAGTTGCCGGCACTGAGCACAACTAAGTGCATTAGAGCAATTCCAGAAGCGCCTGCTGGTCAACGGCGAGCAGCTTTTCCTTTATGCGGGTATATGTCGTGCAGAACGAAGGAGGCAGTGCGTATTTATCAAGCTCGCTGATGATGCTGTCAGCGCTGTCAAAATCGCATACCGTCACCACTTCCTTGAGCGCTTTGAGGGCTTCGGAAAGTTCTTCGGGCAGGATGCTCTGCTTTTCATCACAAGCTGCTTCATCTTTCTGGCACATCACCCAGAGCGAGCGCCGGTAACTGCGACAGAGCGAAAGCAAGGCGGGAGTCTTGGCATCGATTTCTGCCACATTGCCCTCGTTGCCGCACTGCTCTAAATACGCTGCCTGTTCCGAAAGCTCTTTTGCGCCAACCAGACGGGCGCAGCTTTTGAGGGAATGAACCTCTATCGTATAGTTCCGTATATCTTTCGCTTTTGCAAAGCGGCCTATCTGCGTCAGCTTTGCGGGAATGACATCATAGAAATTCCGCACGGCATCCATAAAGCCGTCTTCCCCGCCGCAGTTCTTCATTCCCGCTTCTATGTCCAGATTGAAGATTTTGGCAAAAAACTTGGCATAGCAGCAGGGGGCAGAGGGATCGGACTTCCGCTCCTGTTCGATGAAGCCTGCCTCGCCCTCGCGGATGATGAGTTCAGAGGGCAGATAGCGAAGGAGCATCTGCTCAACACGCCTGCCGTCCACGGGCTTGCTCAGGTAGTCCGCAAAGCCCTCTTTGAGATACTGCTCCCTTGCGCCAGAAATGGCGTTCGCCGTAAGCACAATGCATGTCGTCTGCTGATTTTTGGAAGCCTCATCCTTCCGCAGTTCGTGCAGGAACTCTATGCCGTCCATGAGGGGCATGAGGTGGTCGCTGAAAATCAGGTGATAGCTGCGCTCCCTTGCCAGAGCAAGCGCCTGCATGCCGCTGTTCGCCGTGTCTATCTGTATGCGGGTCTGTTTGAGCAGTCCCTGCAGCACGATGAGGTTCATCGGGGTGTCATCAATGATGAGTATGCGGGCAGCTGGTGCCTGAAAGCTCTCGCGGTAGGAACTCGACTGGCGGAGCACAAAGTTGCGGGCTTCCTCGCGCGTCCCCGTTCCCGTCCAGTCCAAGACCTGCTGCCTGAGCGAGAAGGAGAACTCAGAGCCCTTGCCGTATTCGCTCTGTACGCCAAGCTCTGTGCCCATCTGGGCGAGCAAGCCTTTCACAATGCTCAGCCCGAGCCCCGTCCCTTCAATAGAGCGGTTTCTGGATTCCTCAATGCGCTCAAAGGGAGAGAACAGCTTCTTCAAATCTTCCTGCTTGATGCCTATGCCGGTATCCGCAATCCGCACCTTGAGGAGGATGTGCTCATCGTCCTGCTTTTCGTAGCCCATATCCAGCACGACGGAGCCCTTTTCCGTGTATTTGACGGCGTTCGTGAGCACGTTCAAAATACACTGCTTGACCCGCGTTTCATCGCCAAAGAGCTTGTGCGGCAGAGAAGGATCGAGGTTTACAACGAAGTCAAGGTCTTTTGCCTTTGCCCTGCCTTCCACCATGTTCACGAGGTCGGTAAGCATCGTCCTCATGTCATAGCTGACGGGGATGATTTCCAGTTTGCCCGCTTCTATCTTGGAGAAGTCAAGTATATCGTTGATGAGCGAAAGCAGGGTGCGCCCTGAGCTTTTTATTTCCTGCGCATAGCCCTTGATGTTTTCTTCCGTGCTCTCGCGCAGAATCATTTCGTCAAGGCCAAGCACCGCGTTGATGGGGGTGCGGATTTCATGGCTCATATTTGACAGGAACGAGGATTTCGCTTCGTTCGCTGCGTTTGCCATCGCTGCCAGTTTCTTGAGGTCATCGTTTGCCGTGTTCAGCTCTGTCGTGGTCGCCTCAAGGAAAGTGACGAGCCGCTCAGCAATGGGGATGGGATTTATCAGCTGTTCCTGGAAAATCGGATGGGCGGCATCCATCGTCTTTTGCAGGCTTTCAGGAATATGGGGGATTTCTTTTTCTTCCCGCTTTTGCGGAAAGGAGAAGGAAATGCCTTTGAGCGCATCGCGGTTGGCAAACTCTCCCAGCCTGCCGCCCTCGCGCATTCCGATTGTCACCAGCTGGCTGTTGAACACGCCGCCCTGCCCGTGGTAGCGGAAAAGCTCAGAAAATCCGTGGCAGTACATGACGGCGGAATTCAGGCGGAAGTAATAGTTCCGCTCCTCTATGGCGCGGTCTTTCAGGAAGATGACGCGGT
This sequence comes from uncultured Treponema sp., assembly GCA_937885235.1. Lineage (GTDB taxonomy): Bacteria > Spirochaetota > Spirochaetia > Treponematales > Treponemataceae > Treponema_D. Next base: position 5,398 of record CAKZZK010000225.1, on the reverse strand, counting down.
TGGCGCACATGTAGAGGAAGATTGCTTCCGGCGCAAAGTCTGCAAGCCGCTCGCTCGCCTCTGCCGTCTTTTTCAAGATTTCGTTGGTCTTGCCGTAGGTAAAGCGCACTGTTTCCCCGTTGCGCACATCCCCCATGACGTGCAGTTCTCCCCGCGCGTTGCAGCCGCAGGGAACGCGGGGAATGAGGTAGCCGTTCCGCTTTACCACCAGCGGGAATTCGCAGATATTGGATATGAACTGCTCGTTCGGTTCCACATTCAGATATTTTTTATATATCTGGGCGGCAGGAAGCCCGTCAATCTTTGTGATGAGGGTGTCGCCTATGGTGCGGGGCGTTCCCGTGGTGACGGACATTTCCTTGCCTATAGGCGTCCAGCTGAACAGGCTTTCCGCATAGCAGTGCAGGTCTTCGCCTGAAAAGACTGCCATGACCATGCCGCGCTTGATGAGTGCGTTGCCAAAAGCGAAGGGTTCCGCATCCGTTATGTCCGCAGCGTTGATGTTTGAAATGGCGCCAAAAAAAGGGATGTCTTCAAAGCCTTCGGTAACGGCATCCATAAATGTGGACGCCTGCACCGTCAGCCCTGTGCCGAAGAGCAGCACAGCCACTTTGTTTTCCACCGAGGCAAGCTTCTGGCGGCATGCCTCTATGTTTTCTTCCTGAGAGCGAAGGTCATCGTCATAATCCGCAATCACCACGTCAGAGCGGGTAAAGAAGCAGAAGCTGAAAATCATAAACTTCTTTTTATTCTGGTTCGCAAAGGGATCACCGTAGAGGGACATTCCCACGAGCCTGACGTCCGGCAGTATCTGGCGGAATATGGAGAGCGCGGTGCGGGTTTCAATGCTGTCAAAGCGGGACAGAAAGAGCTGCGCGAAAGCTGTCTTTGCGTGGAGGTAGTCAACATCTGTCTTTAGATGCTCCACCATCTGCAAGAGTTCTGTTTCAGTGGTAATAACGAATTTCTTTTGGATCATAACATACCGCTCCTCGCTCTTTTCTCTACTATATATCTTCCCCTTAGATTTTGCAAGTTACTGCAAGATTAGCGCTGTATTTTGTTACCATAGCCATCATATCCGTGTTATAATCAGGGGGAGTAAACAAAATCAACAGGAGGTTCGCTATGCGAAAATTGCGAACAGTTTTGATGGTAGCCCTTATGGCGCTGACCTTTGTCGGCGTTACCTAGAGCTATAGCAACGGCCTGAGCTGCCCGACCTGTGGTGCGCCGGTCAGCGCTGATGCAAGGTTCTGTGAGTCCTGCGGCGAAAATCTGGAGCTGGCACGGCAAAGGGCTGCTTTCTGCTCCCAGTGCGGCAGCGAGCTGGAGGGCAACTGGAATTTCTGTCCGTTCTGCGGAACTGCGCGGGAAAGAAGCGGAGTTTCAACATCGGGCGGCAGAACAACGACAACACCGCCGCGTGACACACAAGGGGGCGGAAGCACTGTCATTTCCGCGAAACCGGCACCACAGGGCTTTGTGCAGATGAATGCGGGTGCATTCACGAGGGGCGTCAACCAGAACGTGGGCTACAACAACAACGAGGCTCCCGCGCACCGTGTCACGCTGTCACGGAGCTTCTATATCTGCGACCACGAGGTGACACAGCGGGAGTTCAGGACGGTGATGGGCATCCTGCCGGAGGGAATAGTTGACAGCAAGGGCAAGGGAGACTCCTGCCCCGTCTACTATGTGAACTGGTACCACGCCATAGCCTACTGCAACAAGCTGAGCATCAAGGAAGGGCGCACTCCGTGCTACGATGTGAGCGGCGTTTCTAACTGGGCGACATTACCATACAGCAGCATACCGACATCGTACAACACCGCATGGAATGCCGTTTCATGCAACTGGAATGCAGATGGGTACCGGCTCCCCACTGAATCGGAATGGGAGTATGCCGCCCGCGCAGGGAATGGCACGAGCGCCTCAAAAAGCTGGAGCGGCACTTCAACGGAAAGCGCGCTTGCCCAATACGCATGGTTCAGCAACGGCGGCAAGGCTCACGAGGTACGGGGAAAGCAGGCAAATGCCAGAGGTCTGTACGATATGAGCGGCAATGTCTGGGAATGGTGCTGGGATGGCTTTGAGGGCGACCGCTACGCAAAAGACGCGGCAGGCGTTACCGACCCCGAAGGCGCACCATCAGTGTCATCCCGTGTGACGCGCGGCGGTGCCTATGACTCTGCGGCGGCAAGCTGCTCGGTTTCCCGCCGTGACTACAACAGCCCGCAGAACGTCTATGCGGCGGTGGGCTTCCGCGTGGTCAGAACCGTAGAGGGAAGCGGCAGGACGACAGCCCCCTCCTTTGTCCAGATGAATGCAGGCGCATTTACGATGGGCGTTGACAAAGACGTGGGCTACAACAACAACGAGGCTCCCGCGCACCGCGTCACGCTGACGAGGAGTTTCTATATCTGCGACCACGAGGTAACGCAGAAGGAATTCAATACAGTGATGGGCAGGCTGCCCGAAGGGATAAGCGAGAACGGCGGCAAGGGCGATGACTTCCCCGTATACTATGTGAACTGGTATCACGCCATAGCCTACTGCAACAAGCGGAGCATCAAGGAAGGGCGCACCCCCTGCTATGAGGTGAGCGGTGTGAACAACTGGGCAACGCTTGACTACAGCAGCATACCGACAACGTACAATACGGCGTGGAATGCGGCATCGTGCGACTGGAGCGCAAACGGCTACCGGCTTCCCACTGAGGCTGAATGGGAGTACGCGGCCCGCGCAGGAAACGGCACGACGAATGCAAAGACTTGGAGCGGCGTCAGTTCCGAGAACCCGCTTCCGCAGTATGCTTGGTATGGCAGCGCTACCAGCACCCATACAGTGAGAAGGAAGAAGGCAAATGCAAAGCAGCTCTACGATATGAGCGGCAACGTGTGGGAATGGTGCTGGGACAGCTTTGAGGGCGACCGCTACACGAAAGACGCAGCGGGAGTTACTGACCCCGAAGGCGCAACATCTGGTTCATCCCGTGCGACCCGTGGCGGTGCCTGTGACTCAGGGGCAACAAGCTGTCTTGTTTCCCGCCGTGATTACAACAGCCCGCAGAACGTCTACGCGAACGTGGGTTTCCGCGTGGTCTGCACTGCAAGGGCGGGGGACAATGCTTTTGCACAGACTGGTACCTCGACGACGACACAGCCTCCTCGGACCACAACGCAGCCGTCTGCTCCAACGACGACGCTGGGAGGCAGCAGGACTGCGGCAGCCGCTTTCGTCCAGATGAATGCGGGCGCGTTTACGATGGGCGTTGACCAGAACGTGGGCTACAACAACAATGAATCTCCCGCGCACCGCGTCACGCTGACGAGAAGCTTCTATATCTGCGACCACGAGGTAACGCAGAAGGAGTTCAAAGCGGTGATGGGCACTCTGCCTGAAAAGATAACGGACAGCGGCGGCAAGGGGGACAATTACCCTGTGTACTTCGTGAACTGGTATCAGGCTATAGCGTACTGCAACAAGCTGAGCATCAAGGAAGGGCTGACTCCCTGCTACGAGGTGAGCGGCGTGAACAACTGGGCGACGCTTGCATACAGCAGCATCCCGACGACGTACAACAACACGTGGAATGCAGTATCATGCGACTGGGATGCTGACGGCTATCGGCTTCCCACCGAAGCTGAATGGGAGTACGCGGCTCGTGCAGGGAATGGCACGACCAACGCAAAGACATGGAGCGGCATCGCATCTGAAGCTTCTCTCACTCAGTATGCCTGGTATGGCGGAGCTACCAGTACCCATGTGGTAAAGCGGAAGAAGGCAAACGCTAAGAAGCTCTACGACATGAGCGGCAACGTCTGGGAATGGTGCTGGGACGGCTTTGAGGGTGATCGCTATACAAAGGAAAAGGCTGGTGTTACCGATCCTGAAGGAGGCCCTTCTGCTTCCTCCCGCGCAACCCGTGGCGGTGCCTGTGACTCCGGCGCGGCAAGCTGTTCAGTTTCCCGCCGTGATTACAACAGCCCGCAGAACGTCTACGCTAGCGTGGGCTTCCGCGTAGTCCGCACCGTGCAGTAAACAATGAGGGCTTCTGCCCATAAAAAGCAATAGCCCGCACATCCAGTGCGGGCTATTTTTTTATTGCCTTGATTGTAAAATAGTGCAGTTTGTACTATCATAATCTTGTAAAATAATGCAGTTATCAAGGATATGCCATGGACAAATGCTTGCTTGAAGAAGTACTTTGCCAGCAAACTATGGACGACTGATGCCAGAGGTCTTTCAACAGGGAAGTCCGCCGAAAGACCTCTGGACTGACTCAGTGCAATTTACAGAGCTCAGAATTTCCCTTCGTCGCCATCAAGGCCGACAAGCTCATTGTTGTCCTTGATGAACTGGATCACTTCGTCAAGCTGGCAGAAAGCGAGCGCGACTACCGTATCGGCGGCGCCATAGTAGATGGCTATGCGACCGCTTGCCTGATCTGCAAGAGTGGCGACGGGGAAGCAGACATTCGGCACAAAGCCTGTCGTCTCGTAAGAAGCCTCTGGCGTGAGCATATAGCTGCCAGAACGGTAGAGCACCTTGCTCGGCGTATCTCTGTCGAGTATGGCACCGCTGAATGAATAAACAAGCCCAGAACAGGTGGAAGAGACACCGTGATAGAAGATGAGCCAGCCTTCGTCCGTTTCAATAGGCGCAGGACCGCAGCCAATCTTTACGCCCTGCCACCAGCCGCTGCCCCCCTTCTGCATGACGAGCCTGTGCTCGCCCCAGTAGGTGAGGTCTGGGCTCTGGCTCAGCAGAATGTCGCCAAAAGGCGTGTGCCCGGAATCACTCGGCCTGCTGAGCATGACGTATTTCCCGTTAATCTTGCGCGGGAAGAGCACACCGTTCCTGTTAAAAGGCAAAAAAGGATTTTCATGGCGCACGTAGGTCTTGAAATCCTTCGTTTCGGCAAGCCCTATGGAAGCTCCGTCAAAGTCACCGCACCAGATAATATAGTAGGTATCGTCTATTTTCACACAGCGAGGGTCATAGGCATAGAGCGGATCCCACGGCTTGCCCTTCTGGTCGGTCATGTGGATTTTTTCCGTGTCATAACTCCAGTGCACGGCATCCTTCGAGTGCCCCAGATAGAGGAAAGGCCTTCCCGTCGTCGTTTCGCCACGGAACACGCCCGTGAATTCCCCATTGAACGGCACCACCGCGCTGTTGAAGATGCGCCCCATGCCGGGGAAAGGATTGCGGTCAATCACGGGATTCGCCGTGTAGCGCCATACCGGCAAGTTCCAGCCCGCAGGCTTGTCTTCCCAAGGCATATTCGGAATGTTTACGCCGTTGATAATTTTGCTCATAAAATTTGTAAATTTCTTGGTATTAAATCCGAATCTAAACATTTTAAAAGATATGGTAAAAAGAAAAATAAAGA
>CAKZZK010000224.1 GCA_937885235.1 uncultured Treponema sp. | reverse complement strand
AAGTCCCTAAATTTTTAGGTGCTTAACTTGACAAAATCGCTTACGAATGACAGTAAATTTTGTGCTGTGCGGCCAAGCTGCCCGCAGGCACCGCCTATAGTTACCCCGCGCCTCATGCGCAGCGTCACTTTGAGCCCCGCCTGTTCCAGCAGGGAAACAAAATTCCTGCATTCCGCGGCAGAGGGAGTTTCAAAGGGCAGACCGGGCACGGGATTCCAGGGAATGAGGTTCAGGTGCACGTTCAAGCCGCGGGCAAAGCTGATGAGCTGCATGGCGCTTTCCCTGTCCGTGTTCTGTCCGGCGAGCAGGGCTGCCTCCAGCGTCACCCGTTTGCCGCTTTTTTCGCTGTAATAGGTAATGGCTTTCTTCAATTCGGGGAGCGGATTTGCCTTTGCTATGGGCATAAGCTTTTCGCGCAGCTCTTGGGACGCGGTGGTAAGCGAGACAGCCAGACGGAGAAGGGGACCTTGCTCTGCCAGCGCGTAGATGCCCTCAATCAAGCCGCAGGTGCTCAGCGTAATCCTGCGGGAGCTGAGGGCGCGGCCCGCCTTGTCGGTCAATATGGCGACAGCCTTCCGTATGGCAGCAATGTTTTGCAGGGGTTCCCCCATGCCCATGAACACGATGTTGTCCAGAGTGCCTGCCGCCCCTTCCAGATGCAGGAATTCTTCTATAATCTCCCCCGCGCTCAGGTTCCTCTGCAAGCCAAGCTGCCCCGTCTGGCAGAAAGCACAGCGCATGGCACAGCCAGCCTGGCAGCTTACGCAGGCAGTCTTGCGCCCCTCCCTGTCGCAGAGCAGAACCGTTTCCACCGCGCAGCCATCGTCCAAGGTGAGCTGCAGCTTTACCGTGCCGTCGGGGTCTTTGAGCGTCTGGGTGACGGCAGAAGAATAGATGCGTGCCTGTGCCGCCAAAGCCGCGCGGCTTGCCTTGTCAAGGTTCGTCATTTCATCGAAAGACGCAGCCCCCCTGCCAATCCACTGGAATACCTGCTTGCCGCGGAAGGCTGGGGAAAGCCCCGTCGCCGCGCATATCTCATCGGGGAAAAGCCCCGCCAAATCTGTCAGGGCTGCCATCTAGAACAGCGGCCTGTCATTTTGCAGCTTGTCAATCATATCGTTGATAGCCTGACTGCGGATGCCCAGCCTCTGGAAGCTTTGCAGGGCTTCAATAGCCCGCTGCCTCTGGTTGAGCTTTAAGTAGCAGTCCGCAAGGTCTATGTACAGGCGGTAATTCTTGGGGTCATCGCGGATGAGCCGAGTCAGCCTGTCGATGGCTTCTGCGTATTTTCCCTCTCCCTTGCAGATAAGGGCAAGCCCGAGCGCCGCGTAGATGTCAAAATCTATATCCATCGCGCGGTTGTAATACTCGGCAGCGGTCTGGTAGTCCCCCGTGTTGCGGTAGGCATCGCCTGCGCGGGTTAAAATCACTTTATTCTGAGGGTCTATCTCCAAAATCCTGTTCCAGTATTCAATCGAGCGGAACTGCTGGTTCATCCCGCGGTAGCAGTCCGCCATGCCGAAGAGTGCGTAGAAATTCCTCGGGTCTTTCTGGAGCGCCTGCTCAAAATAGACAAGCCCCTTCTCAAAGGTCTTCAGCTTGCGGTGGCAGTTGCCTATAGAGGTCAGCACGCGGATGTCCACATTTTCCGGCTTGCCCGCATTCAGCTCAAGCATCTTGGTCCAGTAATAGAGGGCATCCTTGTATTCCTTGAAGTCGTAGTGCAGGTGCCCCAGACCGATGAGGGCATAGGCATTGCTTTCCTCCATCTCCAGAACCTGCAAATACAGCTGCTTTGACTTCTTGAAATCGCGCACCTTGCGGTATGCGTCTGCCACGCGCGTCAGGACGGTGATGTTCCTGTCATCGTGGATGAGATACTGCTCCCAGATTTCAATGGCCTTGTGGTACTGGTTGAGCGCCTTGTAGCAGTCGGCAAGCCCGAAAAGCGCGTAATTGTTGCCGGGATGCACGGAAAGGCACTTTGTGTAATAGTCAATGGCTGCGCGGAAATTGTTCCGCTTGCGTTCGCAGTCACCAAGCCCGACGAGGGCATAGTTGTTGTTGTCCTCAATCGATAAGATTTTCTTAAAATGCCCAACCGCATCATCAATGTGGTTCTCTTTCAGGCAGAGGTAGCCTTTCTTGGACAATTCGCTGATTTCGTTCGCCATCAGTCCGTTTGACTCGGGCTCCATCAGGGGCATCTGCCCGCTGTTTTCTTCTGTGTTGTTCACTTTTTTACTCCGTTATTTCATTTATTTCAGCATGAGCGAAACTATCTGCGCCATTTTTTCAATAAGCGGTTCTGATTTCCGCTTGTTGTGGGCGAGCAGATAGAGCTTCAAAGCCTTCATATATTCATTTTTTTGTGCATAGACATCTCCCACCCTCGTGAGTCCGTCAGAATAGCCTGTCGTGATGAAAATCCGTTCAGCCATCTCGACTTTGCCCTCGTTGAAAAGCGCGTTTGCCTTGCGGTTTAACATGACTTTTTGTTGAGAAGAAAGATTATCTACCGGCTCATCAGTGACTTTTATAAAGCCGTCCGAGCCTTGCTTGGAGTCAATCTGTTTTTTTAAATTCTCATCCATTCAAATAATCCTTTTTGCACTACAATATTCAATTGTACTTTATTAAATAGATTTGTCAAGTTCATTCTTCGCTATATTGCTCTTTTTTATAAAAATCCACTATGGAACGCCCGTAAATCCTGTGGTCACTGCGCACAAGCGTCTCTATCCGTTCTGGCAGGGGGTCTTCCTTGGGGTAATGAATGATTGCCGCCCCTGTGTCGGTGAGCAGCCCGCGCTTTGCGATGCTTTCAATCAGCTCCTTCCGGAAGCGGTAGGGAAAGGGCGGGTCAAGAAAGATGTAGTCAAACTGCTTTTTGCAGCGTTTTAAGAATAATTCCACCGCAATGAAGTGGCAGTCAATGCGCACCCCCAGCTCTTCCGCCATGGACACGTTTTTGAGCACAATCTTTGCCTTCGCCCTGTCCATCTCGCAGAGACTCACCGCCTTGCAGCCCCGAGACACCGCTTCCAAGGCTATGGTCCCCGAGCCAGAAAAGAGGTCAAGAAAGGACTTTTCGGCAAGGGAAGACTCGCTTCCGATGATGTCAAAGACAGACTCCCTCATCATATCCATTGCGGGACGGATTGCCATCTTGCCGTAGGGAGTCTCCGTCGTCCTGCCTTTCAGTATGCCTCCGGTAATCCTCACTCGTATTCCTCCCAAGCCGCCGCCTTATTGCTGCCGCTGTTCAGCGACCAGTATATGTCGTTGTGGGGCAGGGAAGCGTTCCCCTTTGCGTAGTCGAACGCCGTCTTCCCCGTGCTGTCATATATGTCCGTCCGCGCCCCGTACTGCAGGAGCTGTGCCACAAGGTCAATGGAATCGCCGTAGTGGCAGGCATACATGAGGGGCGTCATGCCGTGCCACATTCCGTTTATCGGCACGCTCAGCTGCAAAAAGACCCTGCTTTTTTCAAGCCTGATGAACTCAGGGCATTCCGTGCTTGTCAGCGAGATGATAAAGGCGTGGAATACCTCTTCCTCAGAGCCGGAACGCTGTTCAAGCAACAGAGAAAGTATGGCGGGATTTTGCGAATAGAGCGCGGCAATCAAAAGCGGGGAAAGCTTTCCCCTTTGCTTGCCCTGCGTGTTTGCCCCGCCGTCGATGAGCTGCTTTACAATCTGCGTATTGTTCTGGTAGCGCACGGCGTACATGAGCGCCGTCCAGCCTTCCGCGTCTTCCTGCTGAATGTTCGCGCCGCCGTTGAGCAGCATGGCAAGCTGCCAGTCATTGCCCGTCATCGCAGCCTTCATGAGCGGCGTCATTCCCTTGTTTTCCTGCGCGGACAGGGGACGCAGAGCGAGGCATAAAATGACGCTATATAATAGAAGAAAACGAAAGTGCTTCATCATTTTTAATTATAGAGAGAGCGCTTTATTTTTGCAAGGGCTTTGCCCTCACTCTTGTCGCCCCGCCCGCAAAATGCTAGTATGTCGCTATGAAAGCATTATGGAACGAAGGCTGGGAATTTTCCAAGCTGCACCTTGAAGAGAGCGAATGTCAGAAGGACGGAAAGCCTCTGCTTCTGACCCCCGAATCATTTTACGGCAAAGCGCCTGAAGGCTTCAAGCCCGTGTCTGTCCCCCACGACTGGCTCATCTATGATACGAATGCGCTCTACGAAAACAGCGTCGGCTTTTACCGCAAGGAATTTTCAATTTCCGAAAAGAGCAAAAAGAAATACTACCTCCGCTTTGAGGGAATTTATATGAACTGGGCTGTGTATGTAAACGGCTCTCTCGCCTGCGTGTGGAAATACGGCTATCAGGTGGTGGAGTTTGACATAACGCCCTTCGTTCGGGACGGACGCAACACGGTGGAAGTCATAGCCGTGTACCAGAACCCCAACACGCGCTGGTACTCCGGCGCGGGCATATTCAGGGATGTGTATTTCATTACTTGCGAATCAGCCCGCATTTCCCCCGACGGCATCTACGTTACGGCGCAGAAAGAGGGAGACGAAAACTCCTCCGGCAATCGCTGGCAGCTTGCCATCAGCACGGAACTTTCAGGCACTGCGGAAGGGCTTGCCGTCCGCCATACGCTTGTCTCCGAAAACGGCGAAGAGCTCGCGCTTTCAAATCCCGCAGAGGAAAGTGCCGTCGCCGAAAATCCCGCGCCGCAGATGGGGCTTGTGCCTCAGGAAAAGACAGTCGTCCTGCACCGCTTCCGCGCAGAGGTGGAAAATCCGCTTGTCTGGAGCCTTGCGAGCCCGAATGTCTACGTGCTGAAGACCGAACTGCTTTCAGGAGGCACCGTCATAGACTGCGTAGAGCAGCAGGTGGGATTCAGGACCCTGCGCCTTGACAAGGATAAGGGCTGCTTCCTGAACGGTGAACACGTCAAGCTGCACGGAGTCTGCGAGCACCACGATTTCGGTTCCCTCGGCGCCGCGTTCAATCTGACTTCGCTCCGCCGCAAGTTCCTCAAGCTCAAAGAGATGGGCGTTAATTCCATAAGGACCTCCCACAACCCGCAGGCTCCGGCATTCCTTGACCTTGCCGACCGCATGGGCTTCCTCATCGACGATGAGTTTTTTGATATGTGGGAAAAGCCCAAGACCGCCTATGACTACGGCAACTACTTTGCCGAGTGGCATGAACGCGACTGCGCCGCGCAGACACGGCGCGACCGCAACCACCCCTGCCTGCTCATGTGGAGCATAGGCAACGAGATTTACGATACGCATCAGGGAAACGGCGTTGCCATTACCCGTGACCTTGTGGCGACTGTCCGCCGCTTTGACCCCGCAAAGAACGGCCTTGTCACCATTGGCTCAAACTATATGGACGGGGAGGGCGCCCAGCGCTGTGCCCAGGAGCTTGACGCAGTGGGCTATAACTATGCGGAACGGCTCTACGCCGAGCACCACAAAAAATACCCCGACTGGTGCATCTATGGCAGCGAGACTTCAAGCACGGTGCAGAGCCGCGGCATTTACCACTTTCCCTTTGCAAACCGCCTGCTCACCCATGCGGACTTGCAGTGCTCCTCGCTGGGTAACTGCTCTACCAACTGGGGCGCGCGCTGTTCTGAGGACGTCATCACAAAGGACCGCGATGCGGCGTTCTGTGCGGGGCAGTACCTGTGGACGGGCTTTGACTACATAGGCGAGCCCACCCCCTATTTTACCAAGAATTCCTACTTCGGCCAGTTTGATACCGCAGGCTTTGCGAAGGACACGTTCTATGCCTATAAAGCCGGATGGGTCAGTGCCGATGAAAAGCCCTTCGTGCACCTCTTCCCGTATTGGGATTTCAATGAGGGCCAGCTGATTGATGTAAGGGCATTTTCCAATGCGGCTGCCGTGGAGCTCTTTGTAAACGGCGTGTCCTTTGGAAAAAAGAACATAGACATATCCGCCGTGTGGGAAGCGGTGCCCTACGCCCCCGGCGAAATCCGCGCCGTCGCCTACGGTGCCGATGGCACAAAGCTTGCGGAAGACGTGAAGCGCAGCTTTGGAGACAGCGCGGCGCTCAGGGCTGAGCTGGAACCCTATTCCGCCGATGGTTTCTATTTTATAGACATCAGCTCCGTAGACAAGGACGCTGTGCCTGTCGCCAATGCGCGCTCCGTTGTGAGCGTCAGCGTGGAGGGAGCCGCCGTCCTTGTGTCAACGGACAACGGGGACAGCACTGATTATGAGCAGTATCGCTGTGCGGACGGCAAGGCGATGCGGCGCAGGCTTTTTGGAAATGCCCTGCTTGCCATTGTCCGCGCACAGAATGCCGCCGCAGATTTTACCGTGCGCGTGACAAGCCCTTCGCTTGAAGGGGTGGAACTGGTCTTTAAGGGCGGCAGGCTCTGCGACGGCTACAAGATACTCCCCGCGGCAAAATCGGCAGATGCCGTCATCCCCGTGCGCAAGATAGAATTGCGCTGTGCGGAAAAGCGCGAGCTTTCTGCTTCCCACCGCGAGCTCAGCGTATCTGCCGTCATTCACCCTGCGGACGCAACTTTGCGCGACATCGTGTGGACCCCGATGATGCTTGAAGGCATACGGAGCGACTGCGCGGATATTGCGCCGCTTGCGAATACGGACGGCTCTATGGTGACTGTCCGCGCGGAAAGCGATGGCGCATTCCGCCTTGTGTGCTCCGCCGCAAACGGCACTGCTCAGCCCCAGGTGACAAGCGAACTGGAATTCTCTGTGAGCGGTCTGGGAAAGCTGACGAAAAATCCCTACGGGCTCGTGGAAGCCTGCCGCTGTTCCGCAAGCTCTCATCCCGTGTCGCTCAGCTTTACGGGCGGCGTGGAGACAAAGGACGGCGAGCGCACCTGGTTCCTGTTTGACAAGCTGGACTTTGGCGCAGAGGGAAGCGGCCGCCTTACTCTGCCGATTTTCACCTGGGCGGAGGAAGTTCCCTTTGAGCTGTGGGACGGCAAGCCTGATTCCGGCGGAACGCTGCTCTTCCGCGGAGTATACGCACAGCCGTGGACCTACAATGTCTATACCCCTCAGGATTTTGACCTGCCGCGCCGCCTCTACGGCGTGCACAGTCTGGCATTTGTCTTTACCCAGCGCCTGTCATTCCAAGGCTTTTCCTTCAAGGCAGAGAAGAAAGCTTTTGCCGCCCTGAGCGCGCTCGACGCAAGCTCCATCACCGGCGACGCCTTTGCCCGTTCTGCCGATGCCGTGACAGGCATTGGAAACAACGTGACGCTGGAGTTCACGAATATGGACTTCGGCGACAGCGCCCCGACAAGCCTTGCCATCTGCGGCTATGCCCACGTGCACAACACGATACACGTCAAATTCAGCACAGAAAGCGGCGATGTAAACCGCAGCATTGAATTTGCAGAAAGCGACGGCTACACAGAACGCACCTTCCCCCTCACCGGCGTAAAAGGAAAGGCAAAGGTCAGCTTCATCTTCCTCCCCGGCAGCAATTTCGACTTCCGCTCCTTCCGCTTCTCAATGTAGCTAAGGCTACTGCGGGGCGTAGTCAAGGCTACTACGTCCCGTAGTCAAGGCTTCTAGGGTTTGAAATAAAGGCTTCTAGGGTTTGAAATAAAGG
>CAKZZK010000223.1 GCA_937885235.1 uncultured Treponema sp. | reverse complement strand
ACTGCCGCAACTGCCGGTCTTGCGGGCTGTGCCGTTACAGGTCTTGCAGGCTGTGCGGGAATTTTCCCCGCAGCATCGGTATATACGGGGACTGGCGGCTGTATTTCACCATACTTTTTGAGGCTTTCGTATTTCTGGAATTCTTCTTTGTCCATCCACAGGTAGTCTTGGAAGTAAACCACAGAGCCGAGGGTGAATTCTCGCGGGACGACAAGCTGCTCCATGCCCTGCACTTCCCTGAGCTTGTCCTTGATTTTCTCTGAAAGCTGGTCGAGCTTTCTGTCTGGATTGAGCAGCACCTTTTTTTCACCGATGGGCTTTGAGTCAGACTTGAATGACTTGTAGGAAAGCTGCTCGGTCCGCTTTTCCATGCTCCTCACCGCGTCTTCTGCCCACCTGCCGAATTCATCGGTATTGCTGCCGCTTGATACCATCGTAGAGGCTGTCTTGCTTTCGATGAAGGCGTCGAAGTGCCTGATGAATTCGGACGAGTTGGTTATTTTCTGCCGGTTTTTGCCTTCTGTCCAGGTCTTGAAGAATTCCTTCGCCTGCTTTTCAAGGTCAGATTTTTTTGCCGTGCCAAAGTACTCGCTCTTTATCTGGTTGAGCAGCTCCGCGTACTCCCCCTGCTCCTTCTGAGTGATGACGTAATAATAGGAAGGAATATTCGTGATGAAGTTTATCTTTTGCCGTATCTGCTGTTTCTTTGTGAGCATGAGCTCTTTCATCTTTTTCAGCGCGGCGATGAGCTCCTCGCAGTCTTTGACGGGGTTCCGGGACGAGGAAGACTTGTCCTCCCACTGGTCAAGGAATGACTGGGCGAGATTTTTCTTGATGTTTTCCTTGAGGTATTCCTCCAGAGGCAGGCTCAGGATGATGTTTTCAATCAGCTTCCGCCGTATGGGCACGAAGAGGGGAATTTTGTAGATGAAATTCCTCTGCACCCTGCTTATTTCCCGTTCGGCGTCCTCATAGTTGCGCTCGAGGGAGAGTTTCTTGCTGCTGTCGAGGATGCTTTTGAGGCTCTTTTCCCAGTAGCTGAGCCTTTCCGCCAGCTTTTCCACGTAGAGAATGTAGGTGTTGATGTTTCCGGTGAGGCGGTTGATGTTGAAAAGCTGCTGATAGCCGCTTTCAAAGGTTTTCAGCATATTGTCGAGCTGGTTTCTGGTGAACTCCGTGTATTTGGGCGTCAGCTCTTGCAGCTTTGTTTCAATCTTTGCCTTGCAGGTGCTGATGTAGTTGTTGAAGTCCTCGTTCTGCTTGCTCTGGTAGATGTCCAAGAGCTGGGAAAGCGAGGATTTATTCTCATTGATGAACAGGTCCACCGCGCGGCTTATGGGGAATTCCTTGTCGCTCGGAATGTCGATGAGCTTGAAGAACTGCTCTTGGTAGTAGTCCAAGTCCGTTCCCTTTATGGAGTCCGCAAGCAGATACTCGGAAATCTGGTCTTCCCTCGTATATTTCATAAAGTAGTGCTGCAGGTCTTCCAGACGGGAAATCTGGATCATTGAAAAGCTTGAGAGCTGCTTGCCGTCGCTCCTGTCCCTGTCGCCGTGCTTTTCTGTTTCAACCTTTTCATAGATTGAAGCCAGATAGAACAGTTCGTAGAAAATCCTTTCCGCGAATACCTGAGACGTGTCCCTGTCCACCGCTTCCTGATTGCCCGGGGTGACAATCACGTAATTCCTGTCGAAGGGACCGGTGGGGCTGCTGACCGGACCGAAATCGTGCCCGTTGGGATCCTTGTAGGGGGGGATATACTCGTTTGCGTGGTCTATGGCATCCAGCCTCTTCAAGAAATTGAGGATGGACACCATCGCCTTGTTGTCTGCCCGCAGCGTCGCGCCGTAGGCATCTGCAAAGGTGAAGAAGCCGAGCACGTCGCGCTTTTTTAATGAGCCCGCCTTTTCAATAGTCCACGGCAGATAGGCAAAGTCTATTCCATAGGTGGAAGTCCCCGCGTCATAGAGGTCTCCCACCAGTATATATGAGAATTTGCCGTTGAATTTCTTTGCCTGGCTGTCCTTCACCAGCTCGTCAATCTGTTCAGAGAAATCCGTGTAGTTAAATGGGCCCGAAGCATCAAAGACCGTTGTGTACACATTCGTCTTTTTGAGGACTTCTGGCTTTATCTGGTGCTTTCTCTCTTCGAGAAAATCGTTGAAGAGGTCAACGGTTTTCTTCCCGAAAGCGCTGAGTCCAATGAGGATAACATCGCGTTCTTCTATATTCATAATGCCTTTCCCTTATAGCCTTCCCGCGGATTTACCATAGTCCGCCGCTTGCCGGTTTTTGGACAAGCTCAACGCCGCAAAGCTCGCGTGAAATCTCGTCGATGAGGTCAAGGTCTGCGGAACTGATGCCTGCTGGCGGAGTCTTGTTGAACTCTTCAAAGGAAGCCTTCAGCTTTTCCCCGAGGCTTGTCTTCATCGCTTCGTTTGCTGCAACGGCATCGCGCACGAATTTCATCTCGCCGGAAAGCTGCTTGATTGCCATCTGGTCTTCGGACCTTGTGCTCTGGAAGCACTTGTACACGTCGGCAATGCTTTCGCCGAGGTGCAGGCTCGGATTTTCGCGGCGGTTTGCGTCCAGATCCCTCTTGGTGATGAAATCCACGGAAAGGGGACGGATGACGAGGCGGCCAAGAGCAAGGGCAAACATCACTGTCTTCTTGAAGGGCTTCATCAGCACGAGCGGGTCTTCCGACTTCACCGCAAGGTCAGTGAATTCGATGGGGCCGAACATGTGGAGCACTTCTTCCTGCCTGCCCGATGCCGCTTTTTCTTCATCAAAACGCTTTTTCTGCTGCTCGTAGATGGGCTTGCAGTCATACATCACGGAAGAAACCGCGTGCAGGGGGAAGCCTGCGACCGTGGTCATGATGTTGACTTCTGCCGTTTCCGAGGTGGGAACGATGGCAAGGTTGTTGGGCGCGTTGTCCAAAATCCGCTTTTTCAAGCAGTTGGGGTAGTGGGGGCACGCCTTGTCTCCCTTGTATTTTTCTTCGTCTTCATCGACGGGGCAGCGCTTGCCGACGCTGTTTGAGCCAGAAATGCTCCGGCAGGGGCAGCTCTCGTATATATCGGGAATAGTGATGGCAAAGAAGCGGGAGCTGTCAAGGTTCAGCCCGACGCGGGAAAGCTCACCGCCGTCCAGACCAAGGTAGACGCTTGCGTTGTTGTAATAGTTGCCGTTCAGAAGCAGGTTCAGCTTCTCGCTGTTTTTCAGCAGCTTGTCCGAGATATTGATCCTGCTGATTGGCTCTTTGAAGTACTCTTCCGTTGAGCGCAGAATTGAAAGCAGCATCTGTGCCTTCGTCAGCTCCCTCAGGTTTTCATAGGCATCGCCGAAGTTTTCTTCCTTGTTTTTCAGCCGCTTTGAGAGGTCCTCAAAGATGAAGTCCTCGCCCTTTTCCACCAGAAGGTTCTGGTACACGCCTTCGACATCATCGCGGTAGTCAAAGAGGACGTCGCAGAGGTAGTTTGACTCATAGTTTCTGTTTTCCAGCAGGTACTTCTTGACCTCATCCTGAATTGCCTTGAATTCATTGATGCCCCTCTGGAGCAGCTGATTTTCCGCTTCAAGCTCCGCAATCAGACCGTTGTAACGGAGGATGCCTGTTTCCAGAATGCCGGTGAAGAGCTGGTAAATCCATTCGGCGATGAGGTTTTCGCGCTTTGCATTGAGGTAGCCCGTGCAGGCGTTCAGCGTGTCTTCAAGGCTCTCCGCAATCTTTTTCTTGCTGGAGAAAAAGCCGTCTATCGTGTGGTCCAAGTCATCAAGCATCCCTTTGAAGTCTGCTTCCGCCTGCTTGATGGCGTCCGCAGTGGAATCCTTTTCCTTCCTGAATTTTTCCGCAGCCTCGGTGTACATATCGAGAAGCGTCTTGGTGAATTTCTGGGCGCGCACGATGGAGCCTCGCACAGCCCGCGGCTCGTTGTTTATCTTGTTGGTTTCGTCTTTCCGCAGCGTGAGGTCAACAAAGTCTGAAATGCGCTTGGTGAAGTAGGAGAGGAATTCTTCGCGGAGGTTCCTCGCGCTTACCGAGTTCTGCTGCTTGAATTCAGTGACGATTTTGTCCATAGACTCTTTCCAGTCCCGCACCTTCTGGACAATCTCCTTTTTGTCCGCGCTTTCGCATTCAGACAGGAATTCATCCTTCCTGTTGTCGATGTAAGAGCTAAAGCTGTCTGAACCTGCGTCTTGGTCTGAGTACTTGTCGAAGAGATTTTTCAGCAGCTCCGTCTGGGGGTTGAACTTGGTGTCGTTTATAAAGCGTTCCACAAGGTTTGTGATTTCCTGCGGGTTGTAGGAGTCATCCAGAATTTTATCAAAGTAGACATCCGCCAGCTTGTACGCACACATCTGTATTGCCATCCTGCGGGGGAACATGACGGAAAAAGTGCCCATGGAGCGGTAGTTGTTGGGCTTCTGCAGGAGCTGCTTGTTGTAGGAAACGTCGAGGAG
Source organism: uncultured Treponema sp. (assembly GCA_937885235.1). Taxonomy (GTDB): domain Bacteria; phylum Spirochaetota; class Spirochaetia; order Treponematales; family Treponemataceae; genus Treponema_D. The sequence goes on along the minus strand of CAKZZK010000223.1, from coordinate 3,128 downwards.
TTTTCGCACGTTGTTGTCCATAGACTGCCACTGCTCTGCAACCTCGTGCCCCGTCAGCAGGTAGATGAAGCGGGCTACCATCTCGCTGAACGCCTTTGACGAATTTAAAGAGAAGCCCGCGCTGTTTGTCTTGTCAAAGACAAAGGGGAAGTCAAAAGGCCCGTTTTCAGCGGACTTTGAGTAATCCCACTGCTTTGGTCCGATGTTTTTGTAAGCGGGGTAGAACCTGCGGTACTCGTTGCCGTAAGTGAAGGGATTCATAAAGTGGTCCAGCTCTACCAGAGAGGCATAGCAGTTCGGCTTGATATTTGCGTCTCCCTGAATGCCCTCAAAGATAGAGGCGAGAGCCAACATACCGTAGATGTAGATGCTCCTGTTTGCGATGTGGCTTGCTATGTTGCGGATTAAATACGCCATGTCGAGGAAGGTGCCCGCGCCTGTGCCGCCGCAGATGGAACCGCAGATAAAGACGTTGGTGAATCTCGCAAGGTTTGACTCTCCTATGCCCCACTGCTTTGCTGTTTCCACGTCCACCGGATTGCGAAGCAGCTGCTCAAGCCGCGGCTTGAGGGTGTCCGCGTTCCAGGCAAATGAAAAGCGGCCGATAGGCTTCCGCTGTCCCGCGCCTTTTTCGAGCTCCGCAGGGGTCAGGTTGTGCTTGAGGGAGGCGGGGAACCAGGATGCTATGTCTGGGAAATTCCGCAAATCGGGAACCGTGTTGAAGTCCGCATGGAGGGAGAATGTCTCCTTTGATTTGTTCAGCGTGAGCTCCGAAGCCTTTATCGTCTGGATGGATGTGTTCACTGTAGGAAGCGATGTATCTGTGTCAATGCTCATAAACTTAAGCAGAGGATAGTCGCCCATGCCCCGCGGAGAGTTTTCCGCTATCATTTTCTTCAATGCGAGGATGATTCCTTTGCCTGTACCGCCTACACCGATTACCAATGTCGGTTGAAAAAGTTTTGCCATGTTATACCTCTCTTTCCTCAGTTAGTTATACTGATTAATCTCTTCAGAAATCTTTTTGCCGGTGGTTTTATTTCTCCGGTCAAACTCAAACAGATACCTTCTCTCTTCCAGCTCGTCAGCCTTTTCCTTGGGATCTTTCAGAAGCAGGATGATGGTGAAAAACAGCGCGCTGATGACGAGCGATGTCACCGAGCCCATGATGATGAAATACTTGGAAAGCTTCCTGCTGACAAGCTTTGCGAAATTTTCTTCGGAAGCGCCATTGTCATTCAGTACAACGCCAGATACAGAGCTTACCTGAGACGCCTGCCTGACTGGGTGGAAAAATAAATCCATAGAGGGAATAGGCAGCTTGCTGTCTCTTACAATATCCCCATAGCGTTCCACCGTGTTGTATGCGGCGGACGCAATCTCCCTGTCATTTACTTGCAAAACAGACTCGCCATCGATTTTGAAGGTTTTCAGCGCAGTCTCTATGGCTTCCCTGAAGCTCTTGTTCCCCGAGTACTTTATCGCCGTGTCGATGGCAAACTTTTCCTGCTGCTTTACCTCGTCCGTTATCTCTATGCCCCTGCCCGCCAGCCAGTCGTCCAGTATGGAAGTGAGTTCAGCCTTTTCGTATGGCTTAAAGGCTTCCCGCGTTTCCTCCGCGACCTTTTCCTGCATCTCGCCGAGGATGCTTTCTATTACGCTATCCATCTGGAGAAGCATCAGCGGCATAAACAGTATGGTGGCGATGAGCAGCACGATTGTGCCCATGCCCCATGCCATCACCTTGCCCTTGGTTTCATAGCCTGTCCGCGTGCAGAGGAAAAACTTCCATATAACAAAGTTCAGGGCGGCGAGGACGAGGAGCAGTATCCCCCATATCAAAAAACAGTGAGCCATAGTCATCTTGCTGCCTCCCTATCTTGCCTTGCTGAATTTGATGGTGACGGTGCTGTTGTCCTTCAGCGTTATCTTTATCCCCGTGCCAAGCTTATAGGGAGCGAGGGCGTTCTGCTCGTTTGCAAAGGATGCGCTGTCGCTTTTGTTGATTTTCCATGTCTGCTTGCCAGTTCTCTCGATGCTGCCCACCACGGAAGCGTAGTTTGCCCCTTCAAGCTTGAACGGAGCAGAGGGTTTTGAGCCAAAGTCCTTTTTCGCGTGGATTTTGATGGCGACAGGCTTTGCTTTCTTTCCGCCAGACTTTCCCACCACGTCCATCTTGATTTTGATTGCGGCGCTGTCTTTGAGTATCTTTAAAATCAGCAGTATGATGAGCAGGAGCAGCACAGCCGCCACAGGGGGAATTATCTTTCCAAGCAAAATCTGCATGGGGCTCTTGAAGTTTACATAAAACAGATACTCGGGAATCTCCTCGGAAGAGGAGCGGTTCACCGTGTTCAGCTCCGTGGAAATCTCCAGCTTGAGCTTTCCCTTGCCTGCCAGCTCTGGAAGCGTTACGTTGAGCGTCGAATCCCTCTGGGAAGTTTTCTCCTTCTTGGTGCCGAATTCAATGTTTCCTGCTTCGGGTATCAGATCAAAGCGGGTCATTTTTCCCGTCGCATCATCTTGGAAAATGCCCTTGACGGAGGTGAATTTCATGACGATGTTGGTGCGCTCATACGAGCTCTTCATAGTCCATGAGAACTTGTCTGCCTTGTTGGAAACGACGGTGTAAGACGAGGGCTTCATGCTCAGCGCCTTGCCGTCAAGCTTTACATTGATGAAGCTGATGTTTCCCTTATCCTTGGGTGCGGGGTCAGGAATGTTTGACAGCCAGAGGTCAAAGAGCATACCGAACTGGTCCATGTCGCTCAGCGTTTCGTAGCGGTCCGGGTACGCCTGCACTTCCTGCGCGATGCTCTTGATGTGCTCGAGGGGCACGCCTTCGTTTTCAATGCCGAGGAACCACCAGTTTTCATACGAATTGAGGGCGGGGTTCAGCGAGGAATCTTCAAATATCTTCGCGGGCGTCGCATACATGATGGGGGAGGGGCTTCTGGGGCTTTCGTAGATTTCACCGTCGGTGATGAAGAGCACCAGCGGCGGATGAGTTTTTTCATCCTTCAGACTCTTCCATCCTCCTTGCGCCGCCCGTCGCCCGTTGCTCCAAGTCAAATAGGTCGCCTCCTCCGTAAGCACTCTAAGAAGTACACCTTGTGGCAGTTGTGGTT
>CAKZZK010000222.1 GCA_937885235.1 uncultured Treponema sp. | reverse complement strand
AAAGTCCCTAAATTTTTAGGTGCTTAACTTGACAAAATCGCTTACGAATGACAGTTCCAAATTTCTAAGATGATATATCTTGTTACAAAAAAAGAAAATTTTTAAAGTTTATTCCAGAAATCTTGTCCGAAAGAGGTAATAATATCTTCTTTTAGAATTTTAATAGCATCCTGCCTTTTCATGATTTTTAGCAAAGCAAGGGCTTGCTTGATGATGTGCATTTCCTGTGTCTTACGTTTCATCAGCACCAGTGTAAAGCCTTTTGCATAAAGTAGATCTGGCAAAACAAAAATAGAGCTTTCCTGTTTGCATTCTTCTATACCATCATTTGAGACTTTTAATGCGTTTATATAGTCATCTGTCATACCGTATGCGTTTGCAAGATAGTCTGCAAGTATCGGATATATCTTTTTTCTGATATCTGCATCTATATCGTGAATATCGAAATAACCTTTCAATTTACTGAGCACAGTAATTGCTTCTGTTAGTTGTTTGTTCCAGAAAAGGGACATTCCGCTATAAAGTATAAGGTTTATTTCTTGAGTACTAAAGATTTCCATGGAAATATCGCTAGAAAGCGTATATTCTGGACAAGTCAGTTGCAATGCTTTTACGTAGTCCTCGTATTCTTCCTCCCTGCTTATTTTGTTATGATGTATATTATATATAGCAATAGTTCTTGCATAAGCCTGTTGCTCGAACAGGTTCATAGGCGGAGTAAGACTTTCATATTTATTCAGCAAATCTTTAAACTCATAGTCTTTATGCGCGACGAGGCTTTCTATTTTATTTAAAATTTGTACACGTTCAAATTCTGTTGAGGTCAGAGGTATTTCTATCATGGAAAGTGGTGCGCCCACTCGTTGTACGAGGGCTTCAAGCAACATATACGATGATGGATTTTGGTCTCCGTTTTCTATTTTGCAAAGAGTGCTGATGGAACACAGCCCCTTGCAAAGCTTTTTTTGAGAAATATCATTTTTTTCTCGGTATTCTTTAATAATACCTCCGATGAAATGCTGTGGCATTAGTTCTGTACCTCCTGTAAAAATTTTTCTCCATATAATGAAATAAGCTTTGCTTTATATAATGCCTATGTTTCTTCCAAGTCTGTTGCTTCTGCTACAAGCAAGGTATTACACAGAATCTCTTTTCCTTCTATTATATTGTTCATAGATGTGAACGATAATCCTCTATAAAATGATAAATTTGTAAGGTGTTGAAGTATTCCGTATTGGGTACAGCAATCTACTCCGTTTGTTGCAATTTTGAGCGCCAATTCAAAATTACCATTTGCAAAGAGGCATTGAACATAAAGGTCTGCTATAGCAGGATACAGCATAGCGTATTGCTCTAGCTCTAAGTCTCTTCCTGCATGTTCATTTAAATAATTTTCGATAAGGGAAAGAAGCTGCGTCAATTGTTTGCTTTCGCCTGTTTTATACAGGATAGTGCTGATGCCCAGCAGAATTTTTATTTCTGTCAATAAGAGATGATGCCTGGTAAAATCTGTAACAGGATCAAGTGAAAAATCATGAAATGTTTCTCGAATTGCCTTGATATAATTATCCATTATTTGCGAACTGTCCGCATGATGGTGCGCATCGAAAGTTGCTTTTGCATAGAGAAAAAATTGCATTTGATATTTATCCATTTTCTCTGTACAATTTTCATATTGCCATATCAGATTGTTTATTTCAAAATCATTATGATCAATACATATTGTTATACAGCGTTCTAATCTGGCGCGATGCAGTGTTTTTTCGCTGACAGGGCGGTTGAATTTGCTCATAGGGGCATCCGTGGTCTCTAAAATCTTTTCAAGAGCCTGTTTTGCGGGCGTATGCTTTCCCGCCTCAATAAGAGAAATGGACTGCTGGTCATAGTCTACCTTCTTACCCAGAGTCTCCTGTGAAAGCTGCTTCCTTGACCGGAATTCTTTCACAATCTTTGCCGTTTCATATTTAGGCATTATCCCCCCCTCAGTATCTTTATAAATACGGGACTTTTAAGAGATAGTTGATGATAATCTGTTATGTACAATAACAGCTTTTTATATCCATACAAACAACGAACTTTGTACATAGTTACAAAAAAAGAAAAATTTCTTCAAAATGTATAATAATTTTTGAAGAGAACGCATATACTGGCTTTAATTCCCGTCGGGAAGCGGTAAATAAAAGCGATGCGGCATCGTACCTGCCGCACCGCTACGGTAGAACACAAATGCGCTCTGGAACACCGTATTTGCAAGTATACCAAATTTATCAAAAGTTTTCAACATTATGACAATGAAATGTTGAAAAAGGAGTTTTTATATGAAAGACGTGAAAGTGAATGGCTTTTCGGAGATTACTGAGCAGGAAAAGATGGACGTAGACGGCGGCGGACTGTTTAGCGCGTTTGCATGCATCACTGCCGGCTCATACATCTTCTATCAGATTGGAAACAGAATCTATCGCAAGTTTGTTCGTCGGTAAGCATATCGTCCCCTGCTAATGGGTTCACGAGGTGCCCTTTTTGGTACGGAGAAGGCACCTCGTGTTTTATGATTACAAATAGAGGTTTGCTGATGAAAAAACTTTTTTCCTCATTGTTTTTGATAATCTTCATATTGCATGGCGTTTTTGCGGATAAGCAGGATGATGCCACGCTCCCGCGTGACTATACTTTTACTATCTACCCCGGCACCGCAAAATACTTTACGATGGAGCAGGCGAACGAGGGCTATATGAGCCTGAGCAGGATGGTGAACAGGGGCATCGACTATACGATCGGGGATAAGAAGCTGTTCAATTTCATTCCCGCCGGAGAGCTTCTCAAATGTGCTATTCCCTTGTTTACGAGCCCCGTTACGCACGAAGAAGGACACCGTTCTATATTGACAAATCAGGATATCGGCTCCATCGCTATGCCCTTCTTCAATTCTCACGGAGCAGCCTACGTGCGTGGCGTTACAGATGACACGCTCAAACAATTTAGGAATGATGATTATCCCTCATTTATACGTATGTATACGGCGGGTATAGAAAGCGATTATATGATGGCACGGCGGGGAGAGCGGATGGCGGCGTTTGGGGAGGACAGCGCCTCAGTCCTGTGGGCGGATTTTTTGACGCGGGAGTTTATGGTCTCGCAGTATATGTTTCTTTCCGTCCTGTACAACATAAGTGAAAAGCTTGATGAGGACGGAGAGGACTCTGGCAAAATATTCGCACTGAAAGAGGAAGCTGATGAGAAGAAACGAGATATAGTCGGTATGGACACCTTCGGAGCCGTGCACTTTCTCTTCCATCCTGATGCAGCTTACAAACGCTATATCCAATGGGATGATTTGAACCGTCAGGAAAAAGATTTCCTTGTGTACCGCATGGGGCTGCGTTCCCTCCTGAACCTTGTCAGCCCTATGACGCTTGCAAAGCCGTATTTTTCCATCGGGGAGGATATGAGCATAACGGGAAGCCTCGGCTACTGCCTTGCGCCCTTCGGCGACTTTATTGACGAAAACGTGTATTTTACCTACAGGGATGTCCACCTCGCCGCATATATCCGCGAATACGAGAACAAGAAGCACTGGTTTCCCGCATTCGGTGTAAGCCTCTGCGACTTCCGTCCTGTGGACTGGCTTTCCATATCAGTAGACACGCACTTGTGGGTACAGCCAAAGCATCTTGATTTCTACACCTCGCAGAAATCCTACGGCGGCGCGGTAAAGATAAGCACGGATATCTTCCTGCCGTTCCTTTCCGGCTCGCAGAAAAATATGGCGCTTAACCTGAGCCTGCTCGTCAAGAGCGCCGGCTTCCTGCCAGAGGTGGAAAGTCACGATGAGCTGTTCAGGTTCACGATGGGCGTGACGATACGGTTTTAATCTGGGCGCGAATGCCCTTGCTCAGTGCCCCTGCTGCGCTTCCAGCAGTTGCTCCATATAACTGCGGTCACTGAGCGCTCGCGCCAGTTTTTCGCTTTGCCCTCCTGCCTGTAGCGCAGAAAGGAGCGAATAGATGGAATTGCGCTCCTGCAATCTGCCCTGGCGCTCCCCATTGGCAAAGCCCTGCCGCTCGCCTTCTGCCCTTATCGCTTGTACCATGTTATACATTGTCATTCCTCCGTCTTTTGTCTCTGCATTGCGCAATAGCTCCGGTTCTACCTCGGTAAATGTCTTGTCGGCTGAAATCAGCCGTAAAAGCTCCAGCACCTCGTGGATATGGCGCACCTGCCGGTCAGTGCCCTCGTAGGGGATGTGCTTTCTCTGACAGCGCAGGAACTCCACCACGTCGCGGAAATCTCCCTTGAATGCCGCTACTTCCTCGTCGCTCAGCCACGCCAGCTCGAAAACGTGGATTTTGTAGTCGTTCACGAATGGCGCAAGCTCCTTCGGGATTTTCCCAAGCCGCCCTTTGAGCGTCTTATTGCTCCTCCAGCGCCGTTCCGTACCGAAATAGAGCACAAGCGTCACGACAGGGTAGAGCTCGCTGTGGTCATCGTCCGACAGCTGCGCTCGGTATGCCGCGCCATCGTAGCCAATCACCCGCAGGGGCATATTTGCGTCCGGAGCGGTCTGGTTCTCCAGGCCGAGGAAAGCAATCCTGATATGCCCCTTCTGCCAGTACTTTGCCACGTCCCGTTCCTGCGACTTGTTCTTGCCGTCAGCCTTGTAAGTGCTGAACGGCTGTGCGTCTGTCAGCTCGTCTTCTGAAATGACCTGCTCGCCTTTGTACAACAGCCCGTTCACGATGTCTGCGAACACGTCGTTGTATGCAGCGAGCGTCTTTTCCACTGCATCTTTCTCACCCATAGTCAGAGTATATTGCCAAACCTGCTTTTTGGCAAGTTCCAAATTTTTCTGGCGATATAGATAACTCAAACTTCCCACATGAAAAAAGTGGATTGAGCCATAAAAAATAAGGCAGAATCCCCCTAAACATGGTATA